>NZ_JBSRVI010000034.1:0-83340 GCF_055134445.1 Arcticibacterium sp. | reverse complement strand
CAAAAAAACCTCCCAGATTTAATTAGAAAGCCGATTTGCATGTGATTTTTACTTTTGGCTGTCAAACTTGGGAAAAAAGCCCGCTTGTCAATTTGACGAGCGGGCTTTCGAATTTATGATTGAATCTTATTCCGCCACATTCCACCATAATGGCGTTGTTAGTCTTACTGCAGGTATATTAGAAGGCATGTTTTCATAGTTTCTGTCTTCCTCGTTATACTCGTAAACCATTCCTTGAATCCAGTCATTTTCATTAGGGAAAATTGCCAAGTTCACATTGGTAGGCCTAGACAAGTTCTTATAGATTTCAGAGCTGTAATCCATTCTTCTCATATCTACCCAAGATTCCGGGTCAAAAACCAAAGAAATATACTTCTGCGTCATAATCTGTGATAAGGTTAAATTAGCGGAACCCATCTCTTCTAGCTTAGCAATGTATGGAGCAGCATCTGCTGCTGCCACGCCAGCTTTAGTCATGTCTGCAATAACCCCAGCTTTTAAGGCTGCAAAAGCACCTGCTTTGTCTCCTTTTCTAAACTTAGCTTCAGCTTCGATAAATTTCACTTCGCTAAAGGTCATCAGATAAGTAGGAGAGGTAGCACTGGTATACGAACCTCCGTTACCTATACTGTATTTATCTCTTCCATTGACAGGGCCAGCACCTATTTTCACACCTATGTATTCGCCGGTGGCAGTAGCAGGAACAATAGTTCTTAGTCTAGGATCCTCAAATGGGATGGCTAAGTTTAGAGAATTTTTTAAGGTTTCTACAAAGAACTCAGACCAATAATCCACTCTTGAGCTACCGTAACCTTTAGAGCTGTAAGGCTGATTGTCATTTTCTGTCAGACCGCCTCCGTAAGTTCTCATGGCATTGTCGCTGTTTGACGCTAAAGCTTTTGAGCAAGCTTCAATAATGGCGTCTGCATTATAAGCCATGTCTCCAGAACTCTTTTTAGAAAGATGGTTCAAGTATCTGGCTTTAAGTGCATAAGCTAATTTCATCCACTTTGCCTTGTCTCCTTGATAGAATACATCTCCATTGGCTGTGTTTAGCTCTATATCGCTGGCCTGGTTTATTTCTACAATAGCCTCATCAAGCATTTTGATAATATTGGTATAGGCTATTTTCTGAGTTACAAACTTTGGCGTGATGTTCATCGTTGATTGACCATCGTAAGTGTCTTCAAAAACGATATCACCGTATTGGTCCGTCGTACATCCAAAATTATAAGCTCTCAAAATTTTACCCACCGCCACAAAGTTTGGGCTATTATGCGTTTTACCAAGAGCTATTAAGTCTGCCGAATTTGGCAGTGAGTACACATAGGCATTTTGCCAAAGGAAATATCGACCCGTCGTAAACTCATTATTCCAAACTTCAGAATAGTAGTTTGCCACGTTCTGTGATCCATATTGCATGACACCTAGCACCTCTCTACTTCCACGATAAAGCGTAGCCGCAAACGTGTTTTCTATAGCTCCTTGAATTCTAAATTGGGGAGCTAATGAAGCGGTTGTAGGAGCCGTTACAGAGCTGTTTACATCAAAAAAGTCGTCACTACAGGCCGTCAATGCCAATAGCGAGAACATATATAGAGCTTTAGATAATATTTTCATGAGTGATTTTCAATTAAAAAGTTACTTTCATTCCTACATCAAATCCTTTAACGTTTGGTGTGCTTAGGTTGTCAATACCCACAGAACCAGCACCCAATACGCCAGCACCAAATGCGTTTATTTCAGGATCGACCCCGCTGTAGTCTGTTATGGTTAAAAGATTTCTAGCCGTAACGTAGAATTCGATGTTTTGAGCAGGGAGTTTTTTACAAACTGATTTATCGATGTTATAAGATAGGTTGACATATCTCAATCTACCATAAGAGCCATTTTCAGTGAAGTTATCTGCCAGTCTGCTGTAGTAGTTCTGGTAGTAGTTTTGGTCTTTAGTTACCGCAACGGTATTTGGAGAGCCATCTGCTCTTACTCCTTCAATGATAGTCGTGGTTCCTCTGTCGCCAGTTATTGCACCTACGCCGTAATAGGCCATGGCAGATTTGGTGGCATTATAAACGGTATTACCGGAAGAGATGTCAAACAAGAACGATAAAGCAGCATTTTTGTACTTGAAACTGTTTGTGATACCCAGTGTAAAGGTTGGTTGTCTGTCAATATCGGTAAAGGTTTGGTCCGTTAATGTTGGGTAACCATTGGCATTTATAATAACCTGCCCTGCGTCATTAGTAACTGCTCTTTTACCTCTAAGTCCAAACAGTGAACCATTTAAAATTCCCGCACCCGCGGCAGAGTTTAAGAAGGTCCATGAGTCTGAAAGGTAAACTTCATTAATTGCACCAGGAAGGGTTTTTACTTTAGACTCATTTCTAGCGAAGTTGAAAATGGCATTCCAGCTCAGGCCTGAAGTGTTTTGAAGTATTTTATAACTTAATAAAGCTTCAAAACCTTTGTTTTCAATAGAGCCACCGTTTAAGGTAGCATAGAAGGTTCCGGTAGTTGGGGGTACGCGGATATCAGTTAAAATCTGATTGTCAGATACGGTATTATAATAGGTTAAATCTAAGGTTAATCTATTTTGAAGGAATCTTGCTTCCGCACCAATTTCAAAACTATTGGTAAATTCTGGCTCAAGACTTGGGTTTCCTACGTCTACCCCGTTCCAAGTGTATGCAGAACTTGCCAGGCCATTGATATTAGTACTCAAATAACTCTCTAATTGACCAATAGGAGCATCTTTACCAACTTGGGAAAAGGTAGCTCTCAATTTCAAGTAATTTAAAGCCTCAAATGAACTTAGATCTGTTAGTTCAGTCACCACAGCCGCTAAACCTACAGAAGGGTAGAAGAAAGAACGTTTGTCTACTGGTAAGGTAGATGACCAGTCGTTTCTTCCCGTAACATTAAGATAAAGGGCATCTTTATAACCTAATCTAGCCTCACCAAAAATGGCCATTCCTCTTCTTCTAGAGATTATCTCGGTAATCGATTGGTTTTCTTTAGCAATGTTGCTGATATTAAATATCCCAGGAGCTAGAAAACCGATACCGCTTAAGTAGTCCGTTTTTTGATTATAGTCCTCTACGGTATTTCCAGCCAATAAACTTAAGCTAAAATCATCCGACAATTTGGTGTCGTAAGTGGCTATTAAATTGGACGTATATTTCTTATGAAGTCTTTCATATTGAGCAATAGAGCCTGATGTTCTAGACTCAATAAAAGAGCCTGTGGTAAGAGAGCTGTTATGTTGGTCATAAACGTCAACCCCAAACTTATAAGCCAAGTTTAACCCTTTCAAAATATTATAATCAAGGCTTAAAATACCCATAAAACGATTCAGCTCATTTGAAATAGGATTCTTATCCATACTCCAATATGGGTTATCAAACATCTGGTCTACATAGTATGGTTTCTGTGTGCCATTGGTGTTTAGGTAATCATGAATGTCAATATTGGCAGGATAAGATAAGATACTGGTATAGCTGCCGCCGGTTGCATTTCCGTCTCTTGTACTTGAAATATTGGTTTTAACATAATTCGCTGTAGCACCTACGGTCAACTTGTTGTTCAGTTTGGTGTTATTGGATAACCTGAAACTCGTTTTGTCGTAAGAAGTAGTAGGAATAACGCCGTTGTTATCTAACCTCCCAAGAGACATGTAGGTACGACTTTTATCAGATCCTCCAGAAAGGCTGATGTTATTATTATAAGAAACGGCCGCTTGGTAAAAATCTTCTATGTGGTTATAAACCTTTGTTCCTGAACCTAACTGCTCTCCCCAAGAAAGAGGACTTTCCAAGTTATAGGTATAAGTTCCATTAGAACCTAGTATTTGTTCCCCTTGACCGTAAGCCGTTTGTATGCCTGGTGTTCCAAGTATAGAGCTGGTGCTTATGGTTCCGTTATAGCTTACTTTTACGCTTCCTGCTTTTCCTTTTTTTGTGGTATAAACTACAGCTCCAGATGCGGCTTGGATACCATATAGGGCAGCAGCGGCTGGGCCTTTAAGTACGGTTACACTTTCTATATCCTGAGGGTTTAAGTCAGAAGCTCTGTTTATGCTTGCTACTTCTGAGCCTCCATCGGTAGAGTTGTCAATAGGAATACCGTCTACAATAATAAGCGGTTGATTACTTCCAGTAATAGAAGTACCACCTCTAATCATAATCACAGATGAGGCTCCAGGTGCTCCACCAGAATTGGTTACTGTTACCCCAGCAATTCTACCTTGAAGGGTATTGATCACATTGTTCTGATTACCTTCTGTTAACTCTTTGCTTTCCAAGGACTGGATAGAGTAGGCTAAAGATTTCTTCTCTTTGGTAACACCAAAAGCTGTGACTACCACTTCTCCCAAAAGTTTGGTATCCTCCTTTAGACTTACGTCAATTACGCTTTGGTTACCTACAGTAATGGTCTCAGTTATTAAACCAATGAAAGAGTAAGTTAGCACATCTCCTGATTTTGCACTGATTTTGTATTTACCGTTTGCGTCGGTAGTTGTTCCTGTGGTGGTTCCACTGATACTCACACTTGCTCCAGGAATAGGTTCATTGTCCGTTCCAGTAACCTTTCCTGTTATTTGTGCATTAGCAATGGCACAAATGAAGCTCAGGAGAATAATAAGTTTTGTTTTGATCATAAAAGAAAATTTGGCTTGTTTAACGATTAGTGTAATTAAAGTATGGATTGCATTCAATGAACTTGGGAAAATTCTCTTGTGTTAATTGAAGGGGTACAATTATATTTGAATATGGGCGATAAACAAATTATTCTAGACCAATTCGATGGAAGTGAAGAGCCCTTCTTCCTTTTATACAATAAGAGTTCGTTTTTTTACAAAACACAGGGCTTTTGACGTCATATATTTAGACTTACCGAGATTCTAAGTTAATGGACGTAATACGGATTATATTGAAAGGTATTGTCTATTTGAGGGCTTGATGGTTGATAATTGTGCTTTTGATTGCCTTTTGTTTTAAAGCTCTTTTAATTTACAGCCTACTTAAATTTAAAAAATGCAATTGCCTAAAATCGAAAATATTTATTCGGCTGCAGAGCTACTTACAGGGATAGTGACGCATACGCCGCTGCAACATAATCTGAACCTTTCTGAAAGGTTTGGAGCTAACATTTATTTAAAAAGGGAGGATTTGCAGTTGGTTCGTTCTTATAAATTAAGAGGAGCATATAATAAGATGGCCTCTTTAAGTCAAGAGGTTTTGGATAGAGGGGTTATTTGTGCATCTGCAGGAAATCATGCCCAAGGTCTGGCATGGGCTTGTCATAAGTTGGGTGTGAAAGGCACGGTCTTTATGCCAACGACCACACCTGCTCAGAAAATAAAACAGGTTCGGTTTTTCGGTGGAACATGGGTAGAGATTAAGTTGGTTGGAGACTCTTTTGATGAAGCTTCTGTGGAAGCAAAGAAATATACTATCGAGTCAGGAGCTACGTTTATTCACCCTTTTGATGATTTACACGTCATAGAAGGTCAAGGAACTGTCGGGCTTGAGATTTTTAAGGACGCGGATTTTAAAATTGATTATGTTTTGTTAGCAATAGGAGGCGGAGGTTTAGCTTCTGGTATCTCTACGGTTTTTAGTCAGCTTAGTCCACAGACCAAACTCATAGGGGTGGAGCCATCTGGTGCTGCTGCCATGAAGGCGTCTATAGATGCTGATAAACTTATTGTTTTGAACGAAATGGACAAGTTTGTGGATGGTGCCGCAGTGGCAAAAGTAGGGGAGATAACCTTTGAAGTTTGTAAGAAAGGTCTTTCAAAAGTAATTCTTGTGCCGGAGGGCAAAGTCTGTTCTGTGATTTTAGATTTATACAGCGAAGAGGCCATTGTAGCAGAGCCAGCGGGAGCCTTGAGTATTGCGGCACTTCCTGATATGCAGGATGAAATAAAAGGGAAGAATGTAGTTTGTATTATTGGTGGAGGAAACAACGATATCCTTCGGATGGAGGAAATAAGGGAGCGTTCGCTGATATATGAGGGACTAAAGCACTATTTCATTATTCGCTTTGCTCAAAGAGCAGGAGCCATGAAGGAGTTTTTGGACGATGTTTTGAGTCCAACGGATGATATTGTGTTTTTCGAATATTCAAAAAAGACCGCTCGTGAAAGAGGGCCAGCCTTGGTCGGTATTGAAATCAAGAAGAAAGAGAACTTTAAGGGCTTAATCGAAAGGATGAACAAGCTCGGTATTAAGTTTACTTACATCAATGACAAACCTGAGTTGTTTGAATTTTTGGTCTGAGATAGGTCGAATATATCAGTCTTTGGGAGGCATTCCTCTTAAAATGTTTCGATATGAATCTTGAAGCCCTCTAGGCCTCTCGCAATTTTCGTGAATAAAAAATTGTTCAAATTAAATCTTATCGGACTTATTTGAAAGATATCTTTATCAAGCAAGGTGAATTATTGACGAGCTATACCTAGCTTTTGAGAATTTCCTGTTTAAAGGATTCAGTTTAGAAGTTCAGAGAATTTAAGATATGCAACAGATGATTGATTACGTATTCTCATCAATTTAAACTACCAACTACAGTATATACTACATTTATATTGCTGGAAGTCTCATTTGCAAGTGAACTTGCTTTAACTCGGAACTGAATTGGAATATTCTCTCTACAGCCAATGAATTCCATTACTTTCAATGCATTGTTACCATCATTTGGAATTTGGATATAATTTCCCCCATTTTCTGGCGATAAATTTCTAGGGCCGAGAGGTTGAATAAGTAAATTATCATAAATTCCATCTGCGGGAAACCTGTCACCTCCATTTGAAATTGTTTTCGCCTCAATTATCATATTAGCTGGAACTCCTACCGTATGCATGTAAACTTGGTATCTAAAAACATATTCTGAGCACACAAAAGAAGATTCCAATTCCAAACCAGTTGTTGGGTCTACTATTGGGTCTAAAATAAATGCTATTTCTGTGGCATTAAATGCAGATTCAAATCCATTTATGCCATCATCATTGCCCGCTTCAGTAACAAGGTCAGAGAAATTTTGAGAGATGGTTGGGAAGCCAGTAACATCTAAAGAACCTGGGAGTATTTGACAAATTCCAACTTTACTCAAAATGGTAAAAATTATTACTAAAATTATCTTTTTCATGATTGGTTATATTTATTCTATTGTGTAATTAATTTCAAAGCCTGTTGGTAATGAAATGCCATTGGGATTTAGAATTGTATATTTGAGCTGATAGCCAGAATTTAGACCATCGCCAGTAAATCCGTTTGGTATATTAGAAATAAGACTTTGTTTTGCTTGACTTATAGAGACAACCCCAGCTGGGTTCCCTGAGAAATTACCCCCAGCACCAGTAGTAATAATTTCCACATTGATGGTCATAGATGCGGGAACAGCCTGATTCGCTGCTACATTAATTGATGCATTCTGAGAGTTTAGGCTTCTGTGTGTAAAGTTTACCCAAAGTTCCTCATTAACATTAATTGTCGAGAATGCTGGTAGTCCTGCTTCTAACGAAGTAACTGTGCCTCCAAAACTTATTCCTACCCCTGGGTCTGGCTCAACATCCAAGATTGCAATGGGAAGAATGTTCACTTGAATGGAATTCGATTGCTGATCACCTCCAAATACAAAGGCAGTGGCATTATTGGCGTTTACTGTGCTTTGTGCCTGAATAGTATTCATCAGAATCACAAAGAGTAACGATATGTATATTGACTTTT
Organism: Arcticibacterium sp.; assembly: GCF_055134445.1. Classification (NCBI taxonomy): domain Bacteria; kingdom Pseudomonadati; phylum Bacteroidota; class Cytophagia; order Cytophagales; family Leadbetterellaceae; genus Arcticibacterium; species Arcticibacterium sp. Next base: position 75,610 of record NZ_JBSRVI010000034.1, on the reverse strand, counting down.
TCATATTATTCAGAGACTTGTATTGTAGTGTTTTTGAACTTTATTTTCCTTACTCTTTCCCTAAGCATTAATTCAACTTTTTCTATGTCATTGGTCATTAGCGATATTTCAGTTTTCTTATTAAAAGGAACCAGTGTGTTTTCTGTCAAATTATTTATTGATAGCGTGTAATTACCTGGGACAATTCTGGTAAACCTGAATTTTCCATTTTTATCGGCACGTACTGTGTAATTGTAAAGACTATTTTTAAGGTTTATTTCTCCACTTAACACTAGTGATTGGTCATATTCATCAACAATTAATTGACCATGTAACTCCTTGGCCTTCACTAATTCAATTACTACTGATGGGCTTGCATTTTCAAGAATAGAAATTTCAATTGGAGTAACTTCTTTTGTTACTACATTCATTGGGAGTGATGATTCTTCAAGTCGCAATTGATGGGTTCCTTCATTTATATTGTTTAATTCAAATTCTCCTTTTGAATTAGATTTAACAGCCAAGCCATCCGCAATGAATTGAATTCCTTTTAAGCTTATTGACGGATCTGATGAAAATACTCGACCCTTAATACCACCTAGTTTCAGCATTTTTTTCAATGGAACACCGAACTTGAAGGTGTACTTCACAAAAGCAAAAAGTTCACGTTTGTTAGTTACGCTTGGATTCATATAATAATTTACTCTGGCTTCGATTTGATGATTTCTTGTAATTTCCATGAAAAAGCCTGCATTTATTAAGTCTCTTTTTTTATAAGTTTCTTCTGGACTAAAACCGCTATTATAATTTGCATTAAATCTGAAACTTTGGCTCAAGGTATAATTAAGTCCAGCTCCATAAAGGAAATAGTCATTCAGGCTATTGGCCCTAGAATATCTATTTGTGTGATTATGACTAAAACTTCCTCGAACTGACAGTTGCTTGTTTATTTTATAATGAGCATTTAGAAAATGACCATAAGTATTTCGAATATTAAAACCGTCAAGGAATAAGTTTTGGGTTCTTCCAATCCGTCCATTTAGATTAACAGATAAGTTCGATTTTTTATATTGATATCGATAATTGATTCCTTTTTCTCTATAATTGAAAATTTGATTAACACTTAAATCTTCCCTAATTCTCTCATACGCTCGGATATTAACCAATTGGTTCATGTTGAATCTATAACCCGCTGAAATAAATTTATTTTGGAAATAAGGTTGGATTCCATAAATGGTAGAATCAATTCGTTCATTGACCTTGGAATAGCTTTGGCCAACACCTAGCATTAATTTTTTGTTCTGATAATTTATTGCATTAGAATATCTAACACTGTTATTAAGCATTCCGAAGTAATTCTCTCCTGCCAATGTGAGATTCCCATTATAATAGAATTTCCCAAGCCTTTGCGTAAGATTTAAATCTGTGGCAAAATCTATTTCCCCTTTATTTATACTGCTGGCAAGCTCTGTGGTTATAGTTGTATTATCTGTAAGATAACTACCTTCCAGTACTAAAATTTGCCCACCACCTTCAATTACCCTAATGCCTTGGTTGTTATTGTATTGAGCAATATCATTCGAACTAGTAAGTGACAATCCAAATCTTAAATTATCATTATGTTGGTAAATCGCTTTGCCTCCGAATATTGGTTTTTTTGAAATATAAAATAACCTTGGTTTTGAATAAAAGACTGAGAAAATCCAATTTTTATATGACTGGTCTATCTTCGCACCTATTCCATAGCGACTGGCAAAACCTAATTTGTTGATATTAAAAGTATGATCCCCAAGCTGGATAGTTGTTTTATCTTGATATCTGTATGTAAGGCTGTATTGATCATTGACGGCCAATCTTGTTAAATTAGACTGATTTGGTGCTCTAACTATCATGTTTATATGATGGTCTTTTAAGGTATCCAAATAGCCATTACCTTTAACTTCTATGAATTGTGCATCATAATATTTCCCTCTAGTAATATAGTTTGAATGATAAAGACTTGCTTCCATATTGTATCTAAAAAAGGCATCTTTCTTGATTATTTTATTAGGAAAAACCTGAGTTGTACTAAATGCTTTTTTTACAATTTCGGATTCTAAAACCTCCACATCTAACCTCGTACTAACAGATTGAAGTCTTGTACTTTTTTTAGAAGTCTCTTGCTCTACCTCAATTACTTTTGATTCGCCAGGCAGTATTTCTATTTTAGATTCTCCAATAAGTGTATTTACAGAACTCAATTGAATCATTTCTGCTACATTGCCAAGATTGATGATTTCGTATTTAGAAGTTATTTTCTCACCTGACTCCAAGGCTTTAGGGAAAGATGCCACTTTCAACTGAATATCATGATTCATTCCTATATTAAAGCTAACGGTCTTATTTCTAATCGGAATCTGGTTGGCCGTAGATAAAAGAAAGTGACCATAAACCTTTCCAGGAGTTTCTAATTTAGGAATAGTGAAACTTATGTAAACCCATTTTTTCTTTCCAGCTGGAATGGAATGTATAGAAGTGTTAGTGTGCATTTGCCAGCTATCTGGTAATTCAAGAGAGGGCATTATCTCTTGCGTAGATTTACTTTTATTTCTAAGTTCAAAAGATAAAGTATGGCGGGCTCCTGTGCTGTAGGATTGAGTTTGATGAACAGTATTTATTTCAAAAAGTGATTGGCCCATGACTGACATTGTCATCCCTAAGAAGAAGAATACTGTAGTGAACAAAAATATGTTTTTGGCATGTAACATCACTATTGAGATTTAGATGGTGAATTATTTAGTTGAAAAAGACAGATTAGTTCCCGTAAACTCCTCTCGACTGTCTGCCAAAAGAAGACATTCATATTGATCTGGAGGAAGTTGGGAAATATCTAGCTTATACAGTCGGCACACTCCGGGAAAGACAATATTGCGATCTGTCTTAAACTCGGTCACCTTTTTTCCATTGCTGTCATACACCTCTAGGGTAAGTGTAACACCCTCGATAAATTCACCCAAATTTTTAACTTTGATGTCTAGGGTTTTGGAAGCCGCTTCATTGTCTTTTTGCAGTTTTACTGCCTCAAATTCTAAATCTACTTCATCAAATCCATTAACATTTGTAAGCAATCCGATGGCGTATCGTATTTTAGTGGCAAGCCCAATATTGTTGCCTACTACTTCTTCTCTTATTGGGTCATCCACGGTAATCATTAACATCGACCAAAATGAACCTCTAAGGTTTTCATCAAATGGAATTTGAATACTATATCGATAGACAAACCTTTCGTTTGGCTCCATTTGTTTGGTCATTAGCCCGCCTTTGAACCAATCACTGGAAGATTGCTCATGAGGGTTTTTCTCCGTAAATACTCTGTAGGCTTCGCAGGAAAATAGGGCTTCATTAATTTCGAAATTTACTAACTGAGGTTTTGAGCTAGAATTAAACAGAACAACCTCACCAGAAAGCTCTTCACCTGAATTTCCGTTGTATACGTGGGTCAAACCATTCAGTACTGTTACTGTAGCAAAAGAGATTTGTGTGATAATTAACAATGTAAAAATTAGTACGATTGATTTCAGGTATTTCATTGGTTCGCTTTGTTTTATGATTGCAAGTTCCGCATTACCTATATCTAAAAAAGTGATTCTTCGACGAGTTGCAGTTAACCTTCGGTGGTTTGTATTTAACCTTCTTTAACTCCAGAGAGCTTATTATAAATTGAGGCTTCGAGTTGTCCAGTTTTACTTTTGGCGTCAAGTGATTTTTCTATTATCCTTTGTTTTAAGCTTAGTTCTGACTCATTTGCTTTAATTTTTCTAATAGATATCTGTTATTAGGATTACTTAATAAGTTACTGACTATCCGGAAGTAGTAGTTGTAAATGACATTACAGTATTGATTAAATTGCTATCAAGGTTAGAAACCTTGCACTTTAGATTGGCACAAAAAAAAGGCCTCATGAAATCGTTTCATAAGGCCTTAAATTATAGCGTCAATACTATTACAAATCAGACAAAGTATATCTTAAATTAGCCTGATATAGCCCAGCTTGGTAATCAGCAAAGTTTCCGTTTTGCTCTAGTGTATAAGTTAATCTTACACCACTATTTCTGTCACCAGTATAAACACTTTCAATACTGTTTACAAGTGTCGCGTCTGTACCAATTGGTGTAGTTGCACCCAAAGCTACTCCAGTTGTTACTACTGTTCCTGCCGAATTTGTAGTTCCACCATTGACTACAACAATTGGAGGTTCTGGAGTTATTCTTAAATCCAAGCTATTAGGAAAAGTACTGCCTGTCTCTAACTGAACATCGATTTGTCTTGTAACATCAAACCCTGAACCACCTGCACCAGTAACACTCGTATAGTTTAGGAACAAATCGGTATAACTCATGTCCTCAAATGCATAGAGACCAGCTTCTCTATTGGTACCAGCCAGAGTAACATCCGTCATGTCCATGGAAATGGTGGCTGCCTCTGTTCCTGTAGTGTTGTCAAATAAATCTAATATTGCAACTTCTGGAACATTAACATCCAGCTGATGCGATGCAATGTTTGTGTCGTTGTTGTCTTGAGCCATTAATGATCCTGCGATAATGGTAAACGCTGCTGTGATAATAAATTTGTTTTTAAACATAATAAATTTGTTTTGTTAAATAGAAAATTTTGTTTCGATGCTCAAACCTAGAGCCTTCCCTCAAGAAAAAAACTCAATCTTAGTTCACTGACACTTTAGCTTCGGCGAATGGTATTTTTATTACGTTTAAGAAAACTCGGATTTTAGAAGCTAAACCATGTTGAAATTCCAGAAGTATTAATTTGCACTGCTTTATGGAAAACCTGTAAAAGTTTATTGAGCTCCGAAGGTCGCATTGATACGATTCAAGAAAATAGATATCAGAATTATCTCAAATGGGGTGTAAGTGTTTAATAATCCTATTCTGAGAACGGGAAGTATCCTTTACGGAAAAAATAATAATCTATGTTTGGTTTAGAGTAAATCCAGACGTCGAAGGAATTCGGTTCTTTTAGAACGACTAATTGGTACCACACTTTTTTCAATTAAGATGGTGTTATCTTGGATGTCGACAATTTTTGAAAGGTTGATAACATAAGACCTATGTACTTGGAAGAAGTACTTTGGAGGTAATTTTTCAAGTACATTTTTTAGTGTAGAGTGAACCTTGTACTCTTTTCCCTTGGTCTTAATTAATATATAATCTCCTTTAGCTTCAATGAGGGAAACTTCAGCGGTCTCAATTTTTATCAATGTTCTGTCAATATTAACAAAAAAAGTTTCTTTGCTTGAAATCAATTCTGTGTTAACAGCTTTGCTTAGTTCTGGAGTCTCTGAATAAACAGAGGGAGCTATTTTTTTTATCTTAGTTATTGCCTTTGCAAATCTTAATTGGGAAATAGGCTTAACCAGATAATCTATTATACATTCAAATTCAAATGCATCTAAAGCCAAAGAGTCATCAGATGTCGTTAAAACTACCATAGGTGGATTCTTAAGCGTTTGAACAAAATCAAATCCAGAAAAATCCGGCATATGAATATCAAGGAAAATTAGATCAATGCTGTGGTTATTTAGAAACTTGATGGCTTCAATAGGCTTTGCGAAAGTGTCAATAACTTCTAACTCAGACACTCCTTCACAGAGTCTTGTTAATATTGTCCTTGAAAATGTATCATCGTCTATGATTATGCAATTCATCCGGTGGGTCTTGATATTTAGAGTAAGAAAGTAATGTAGACTTATGAACCCTAGTACTTTGGTTTTTGTGAATCTAACTATTTTTCTAATTATCGTAAAAATAACTGGGTCAAATATTTAAAGATATTATGGTACACATTGCTAATTGGGAAAAAACAATTCTTTTGAGAAGCTTAGCACCATTATAAAACAACCTTTTTTATTGCATTGAATAAATCCTTTGGATTAAATGGTTTGGTCAGATAATCATTCATACCACTCTCAAAGACACTTTTCTCTGCCTCTGTAGAAACAGAAGCCGTCAAAGCAATAATGGGAACTTTGCTTCCCAGTTTTCTGATTTCTTTTGTGGCAGTAATGCCATCCATCACAGGCATTTGTAAATCCATTAATATTACATCATATTGATTTAAAACTACTTTTTCGACCGCAACTTTTCCATTTTGGGCAAGATCTATTTCCATTCCCCAATATTGCATCATTTTATTTGCTACTATAATATTGAATTTTACATCTTCCACAAAGAGCACTCTAACACCTTTTAATGAATGTGCTGCAACATTTTCTTCTCTTTGAATATTATTTTTATCTCTATCACTGGCTTTCTTCATTCCTAGATTAAAAAAGAAACGCGAGCCTTTTCCGTATTCACTTTCTAGTTGAATTTTACTTTTTTGGAGATGTAGTAGTTGTTTAATGATGGATAAACCTAAGCCGGAGCCTCCATGCTCTCTATTATTCTCAGCATTTATTTGGCTAAATTTTGAAAATATTTTATACTGATCTTCCACCTTAATTCCAATACCATTATCTATTACCGAAAATTCAATAAACCACATTTCTGCTGTTTCTCCGTTCAATTTTGCTTGAATATTTACTTTTCCTTGATTAGTGAATTTTAGAGCATTTGAGACGAGGTTGTTCATGACTTGGTTAAGTCTTACAGCATCGCCAAGAACAATTTGAGGTAAGTTTTCATCCAGGTCCAAAACAATTTCATTTTCCTTTTCTAGTGCTCTGAAATTATTCATATCTCTAATTTCAGATAGTATCTCTCTGAGATTTAATGGTCTTTCATTAAAATAAACCTTTCCCTCTTCAATTTTACTAAAGTCTAAAATATCGTTGACTAGATTAAGTAGATTTTGAGATGATACATGTAATGTGGCAAGGAAGTCTTCTTGGGATTCCAAATGCTCTTCTTGCTTTAGTATATGAATATTTCCTATTATTGCATTCATTGGAGTCCTGATTTCGTGACTCATAACTGACAAGAAATCTGACTTGGCTTTTGCCGCTTTTTCCGCTTCATTCTTTGCTTTTATCAAAGTGTTCTCTAACTCATTTTTAATTTGAAGCTGTCTTTGAAGAAGTTCTATTATCTCTATTAAGTCATCAGTGTCATGTAAAACATCTGCATTAGTTGAATCGATCTCTAATAGAGTTTGCTTCATTTTTAGGATTGAAGATCTTTTTAATTCATTTTCATTTTTTAGGCTTTTTAAAACATTTTGGTACTCCTTCTCACTTATTTGAAAAGCATGCTCTGTAATTCTTTTATCCCTATCAAATGAAGAAAAAGTCTTGCTTATCGCTTCTAATAAATCACTAATTTGCTCATGACCAAGTTCTTCGGGGTAATGCTTATGCAAATGCCTTTGTAATAGTGGATGTAGTTCCATTTTAAATTTCTCTAAATGTTGTTATGGTCATGGTTTGATTTTGTAATTCACATTCAGCTCTTTCATTTAATGGAGAAATTTCGCCATAGGAATAGAATCCCGTAATCCTAGTTTTACTACCAAAACGCTCTTTAGCCTTAACTATTTCTTCCTCAGTTCGCTCGTTTAAAACTAATTTTCTACCAATACAACTTATCATTAAAGCTAAGTCAGGTTCGTCTTCTAAATCAGACAAAGCATAATCCGCAGCCATACCCGCAGCTTCTATAAGCTTGTCGAAGTTTGCCTTCATAAGTCTAATGATACTTCCTTCAGGCATATTTCCGGCAAATGTCATGGTTTGATTTTCCTCATTAATAGATAAAATTGTCCTCACGTTGCTTTTGCCTTCATCGTTCATTTTGATGGAAAGCGGAAAGAGCAATGATGAAGATGGCAATTCTTCAGAAAAAGTTCCCAGGTATTCTTTATATAATTCTAAGGCATTCTTGCCATCTAGCTCATGTAATATGTTCTTTTTAGATTTAGTAATAATTTTCTCATGACCAAACTCATCCCATCCTCCTAAAGAACCATGACCTACTTTAATATTATCTCCATAAAAGCCAACTAATGCTACATTTCCTTCTTCTATATTATAGTCTACGCCTACCAGAGTAGACTTGAAATTGGCTCCATCACCAGCCAAACCACCGGTGATAAGAATGTTGTTTTTGTTGGAACTTAGAATTCCATGGACCAGTTCTGTTCCATTAATTAAATTGCCATCCGATATAACTAGTATATATTTGAGCCCGTCTGTGGGTAAGAGGGCTGTTAGCTTTTTGCCAAGTGGATAGCTTCCTGTACAACTTTTAATGTTCGCATAGAAGACTTTGGTTTCTGTTTTTTCAAAATGAATGGCTGTTAACGAGATGCTATCTTCATGTAATTCTTCGCCCAATATTTCTCCAGCCGTAGTGGTAGAAATCACTTTGGCTTGAGGATATTTTCCTCTTATTATTGTTATATTTTCAGTAGTTAACTGTTCTTTACCACAAAAGGCCAAAATCAATTGACAATCCAAAGAATTAAAACTTTCGGTTTCATTTTTTGTTTGCCAAGTTCCATTATAGAAAAGTTCCTGTTTTATTTTCATTTTTAGCCCGTTTCTTGTAATTCCTTTTTAATAAGTTCAATGTACTTTTCGAAATTATTTATACATCGATGAGCAATGGCAATTACGTGTTCATTAATACCATCAGATTTTATAGTCACTTCTATAATTCTACAGTCTTCTTCAATTTCCGAAAGTCCTACCATCCCTAAAGATGGTTTTATTCTATGTGCTAGACTAGCTACCTCTTTCCAATTTTGATTTTTTACTAATAAATGAAATTCTTCCATTTGTGGAGGTATTTCTTCCAAAAATGTTTCGAAAACCATTTTCTTAAAATCATTATCTCCTGCATAAATCTCTCCTAATCGTTCTCTATTAATACTAATGTCATTTTTGAGATTATCTTCAAGATTGGCTTTTATCCTGGGATCTTTAAAAAAATGACTAAGTAACACGTTCATTTCTTCTGGAGTAAATGGTTTAGTTAAAATGTCATTCATTCCCGCATCAAGGGCTTTTCTTTTTTCCTTTGCCAATGCAGAAGCCGTCAATGCCACGATTGGTGTAACTTTATTGATGTTAATAGTATTTCTAATCTGTATAGCGGTTTCATAACCATCAAGATTAGGCATTTGAATATCCATTAAAATCAAGTCAAAATGATATTTGTTAATCATTTTCATAGCCTCAAGCCCATCAGAAGCGTGTATTACATTCACTTCGCATTTTTTAAGAAGTCTAGTTGCGTATAACCTGTTCATGGCATTATCTTCTACCAATAATATACGCTTATTAGAAAAATCTGTGGCATCATTCTCTAACAAACCAATTTGATTTTTACGCGGCGTATTGGTTTTTATGAATGGCAGTTCAAAACTAAATATAGAACCAGAACCTAACTCACTTTTTACACTGATGCTACCTTGCATTCGTTCTATTAATTCCTTAACTATCGCTAACCCTAATCCGGTGCCTTTTGTTTTTGATTGTTGTTTAGAACTTAATTGTTTGAATTTTTCAAAAATCAATTCAAGCCTTTCTGAAGAAATCCCAATACCGGTGTCTTGAACAGTGAATTGAATGTTACAGACATTATTTTCTTCATTAATAATATTGGCCTTAAGGCTGATTGTACCTTTTTCGGTAAATTTCTCGGCATTGCCCACTAAATTTAAAAGAATCTGATTTAGAAGAGTTTCATCTCCTATAATTAGGTTTTGAATTTTACTGTCTATATCAATTGTTATAGAAAGATTCTTTTTAGTGGTTTTTAATTCAAAAGTTCTTTGAAGCGTATTTAACAACCCAATTAGGTCAAAAGGCTCACTTTTTGGCTCAATTTTCCCCGCTTCAATTTTTGCCATATCCAAAATGTCAGATATTAACGTATGCAGAAAATTTGCAGAATTTCTTATGATATTAAAATATTCCAATTGCTCCTGAGACGGATTGGTGTCATAAAGAAGATGCGACATTCCAATGATGGCATTAAGGGGAGTTCTAATTTCATGGCTCATATTGGCCAAAAAATCGTGCTCAACTTTTTGTGATTCCTCAGCTTGTTTTTTTGCCAAAGCCAGTTCCGCTTGGACGTTTTTCTGTTCGGATAAATCATAGTGAATGCCTACAGAACCAATTGTTTTTCCCTTTTCATCAAAAACGGGTCCTCCACTGATTAAAACCCAAAGTAGATCCCCATTCTTTTTTTTCATTTGAATTTCATAATTGCTTACTTCTCCCCTTAATCTCGACTCATCCTGAAGTCTCAATAGGGGCTTATATTCCTCTGGCAGTAGAATGTTGTTCGCAACCTTACCGATAAGCTCATCTTTTGAGTAGCCGGTCATCTGACAAAATTTGTCATATGCCCTAACTATGATACCATTGAGGTCAACTTCAATATACCCCAAATCCATATTCTCCATTATGTTCCTATATTTCTCCTCACTTATCTCAAGCTGCTTCTGTGCTATATATTGACTTGTTATATCCCTAGCAACCCCTTTACCGCCTTTAAAAACAGACTTTTCATTTATGCGAATAAACTCGTTTTGGAAGTTTTGGCTTAGCCATATTATTTCTCCGTCTTTCCTAATACAGGGGAATTCAACATATAATTTGGGCTCTTTTTTCTTAATACAATCGTTGAAAGAATTCCTTACTAATTCTTTATGACTATCCGCAATTAAATTAAACACATTTCGCCCTTCAAGTTCATCTGATTCACATTGAAGTATCCTATAAGTTGCTTGATTTGCATAAATAACATTGGCATTAGCATCTACTTCATAAATAATATCGTTGGCAGATTCTACCAATTGTTCATAACGAAGCCTACTTTTAACTAAATCATCGGTTCTATTTAGTATTTCTTTTTCTAGAGTTTCATTCAAAAGTCTTAATTCTTCATTCGTATGATAGAGCTCCAAAGCTTTTTCCTCTAGAATTTCTTCAGCTGACTGTCTGGCAAGCTTTTCCCTATTGATTCGTTTCTTTAAAAGTTCAACTTCTTCGTTCAAATTCATTCCTAAATCTTTTCAATCGTAAACAATACTACTCGTCCGTCTTCTGCCAATAGGTTTTTACTAATCCTAGCCTCTTCATTATAATGTTTCATACATCCACGAATTAGTCCAACGGCTAAATCGGCCATTCTTCTGTCGGAAGTATATTCCATAATTATTTTTTTATCCGTCTTCTCAATGACTTTGAAAGTGGGTAGTTCTGCATCAGGATAAAGTTTTTTTACTTGAACGTGAATGTGATCTTCAATAGAATTCAACAAATCCAAACCATTATTAATATCTGCAAATAGACTTCCATAGGCCTGTTCTAAAGATTTAAAAAGGTGCTCCCCGAACGTTTCTAATAAAACTGTTAAAGGAATGTTTGTTTTTTTATGAAGATTACCAACCAAGGTTATAATTTCTTTATGTGAATAGGTGCCTACTGCCGAGTAAATACCTTGAGATGGTAAGCTTTCCATGGTAAGAAGGTCGTCAACCATCTGGTAGCTAAAGGTTTCCTCCACCATCTCTAGAAATTCAGTAAATATAATTCCTTTCATTTATACAATTTTATGTAGTTCAAACTACTACAATTTGATAAGTAATCATCATTATTTCACATTTTCTATTGCTCTGGGGATATGTAGGTAATCTCTAGTTTATACCGGAGTCGGCGGAGCTTTGTGAATAAAAAGAGAAAGAAGTGTGTTTAAACCCTGAATGGGTTGAATGTCATTCTCTATAAATAAATCGATAAAGATTTTACAGCACTAATAAATTTAAACCCCGCATCTTTAAAAATAGCTGAGCCAAAACAGCCACATCCCTTCCACAGTACTCCTTAATCTTTTCTAAATCATTTTCTTCATGATAAACCCGATTGACGTCCGCACCGGAAATGTCTGATTTACTACTTGGAATGTCAAAAACAGCTGCCAGTAAGTCTAAGGAAGTGAATTTCTTATAATCGCCAAATTTCCATAATTCCATAGTATCAATATGGTTGATTTCCCAAGGCTTTTTGCCTCCAAGGTCTAAGGCATCAGGTAGTTTTAGACCATTTATAAGCATTCTGCGAGAAAGGTATGGGAAGTCAAACTCTTTACCATTATGAGCACAGAGCTGTAAGGAGTTTTTTGCCTTATGTTTGTCTAAAATGGCTGAAAAGTCTTCTAGTAGTTCCTTTTCTGAATTGGCAGAAAGCACTTTAGTTTTAAGTTTCAAAGTCTTATTTTCCTCCAGATATAGACCTCCAATGCCTATGCAAATCACCTGTCCAAATTCGGCATAGATGGCCGCCCTATCCTTATACATTTCTGCTGCAGAAAGTTCGGCGTCATTTTTTAGATAAGCGGCTTTTTTATCCCAAAGAGGTTTTAATCGATCAGGAAGTTCGTTGTAATTGTTTTTTTGTGCCGCAGTTTCTATGTCCAGAAACAGTATGTTAAAGAGAAGTGGATCCATCTTGATGTGAAATTGTTCTACCAAAGTAAGAAATTTTTAGGACTTTAGAATTTTAGGAGTTCTGGTCTCCTCGGAGTTTTTTATATCATTTATGTCTTCCAGTAGCTTTTTTTAAGGCAATAAGATGTTTCAAGCAGCTTTCTTATTCAAGTTCTTGTTTCTCGAAGGCGACAGATTGCTCATGAGTATCTGTAAAGTTCAAGCCTTTCAATATGGGTGTAGATGTAAAGAAACGGGTGAACCTACCAAATTGGCTAAGAGCAATGGTCTAAAAGCTAGAGGTTTCCGATGTAGATTCAGCCGAAGACCCAATCAACAGTGGTTCTGTAGAAGCAATGAACAACACGGAATAACCACAATGAAGATATTCTTTACTTTGGCATTGCCTAATGCAAATAGATAATCATATAAAAATATGAATCAAATATTCTATTCGGATAAAGTTCGATTTGAAAAAAGGGATTCATTCATCTTGGGAGGATTTTCTACATCATATCCCCAAGCCTGTGCATTGAGAAATGCGGCAGCTTGCAATCTTTCTTGAATGCTTATGGGGTGCGAAAGATCAAATGTAGGTTTTTCACTTTCTTCATTTGTTCTTCACCTAATGGCCGTTTTATTTGACTTAAACTCATTCATATTCAAAAATAAGCATTAATTTTTTTTAAAATAGCATTCACAATCTGCTCAGCATGTATTCTAGAATTTTCAATGAAAAGACTGTGGGTGTTCATTCCACCACATACCACTCCGGCCAAATAAATATTGGGGAGGTTGGTTTCCATACTTTCTTCGTTGTATTGAGGTTTTAAGATTTGGTCTTCAGAAAGGTTTATGCCCACTTTTTTAAGAAAAGGAAGGTTCGGTTGATAGCCTGTCATGGCTATTACCCAATCATTTGGAATTGTTTTTTCACCTTCTGGGGTTTTGATAGTCACTTGTCGTTCTTCAATACTCGTGATGGAAGAATCGAAATAGGCTTTTATGGAACCCTCTTTTATTCTGTTTTCCACATCGGGTTTAACCCAATACTTGACGCGGTCGCCAATTTCTTTTTGACGAATCACCATGGTTACTTCCGCTCCTTTTCTCCATGTTTCCATGGCGGCGTCTACAGCAGAATTATTGGAGCCAACTACCAATACTTTTTGAAAGGTATAGAAACTGGGGTCTTTATAATAATGGGTCACTTTTGGTAAACCTTCACCTGGTATCCCCATTAAATTTGGAATGTCATAAAAACCCGTACATATAATGACACTTTTGGCCATGTATTCTTCTTTACTGGTCTTTATGGTGTATAAATCCTGTTTCGGGCTTACTTTTTCTACCTCTTCAAAGAGTTTGACATTCAGGTTCCATTGGTTAGTAACTCTTCGGTAATACTCTAAGGCTTCTGTACGTGTGGGTTTAGAATTGATAGACATAAAGGGAACATTGCCAATTTCAAGTCGCTCAGAAGTACTAAAAAAAGTCATGTTTAGTGGATAATGATATAGCGAATTTACGAGAGTTCCTTTTTCTAGGATAACATAACTTAGTCCGGCTTTTTGTGCTTCTATACCACAAGCCAGACCTATAGGTCCTGCTCCAATGATGGCAATATCGAATATATTCATAATGATTTGGCGTCTGTAAATGCTTAAAAAGTAGTTGTCAAAATTTAAGATACTTCAAAAGCTTGTATGTAAGAAATGCGATTGAACCTTTAAAATAACTTGGCTTTGGAAATACAACAGAGTTGAAATATTAAATGGTTCTGAACGAGCGTTAAATTATTTGTGTTTCATTTTTGACTCGTTTAAAGCTAATTGTGGCTAAAGGATTGTTTTGTCGCTCAGAAAAGGCGACTTTTGCACCCCGTAAACCATTAAGAGTTTGCACGATAGAAATTTCAAGAGCATATAATATACTTCATCACCCAGGAAGTAAAGTAACAGACTAAAAAGATGCCTGTTTGGGTACAGGAAATAAGATATGGAAGGATTTATAATGGCCGGACAGCTTTTGCTAGGCTTGACTGTTTTAGTTGGATTACACGAATGGGGGCATTTTATTGCCGCTAGAATGTTCGGAATCCGTGTAAATAAATTTTACATCTTTTTTGACTTTTTATTTCCACTGCCAAATGTGCTGAACTTTGCCCTTTGGAAGAAGAAAAAGGGAGATACTGAATATGGTATCGGCTGGTTTCCAATGGGAGGCTATGTGGATATTGAAGGTATGATAGATGAAACCAAAGATGCTTCAAAGTTAGCTTCGGAACCAAAGCCTTATGAATTTAGAGCCAAGCCGGCATGGCAAAGGTTGATCGTAATGTTAGGCGGCGTTATAGTCAATATCGTTTTAGGAGTCCTTATATTTTGGGGAATGACTTATAAAGCGGGTGACAACTTCTTAACAATGGAAGAGGTCAATAAGTTAGGAATTGTGGCACATCCAGTAGCGGAAGAGATAGGTCTTAAAACGGGAGATAAAATATTAGGCGTAGGTGGAAAAGAGGTGAAAACCTTTTCGGAAGCCATGGGATCTGACGTACTTCTTGGAGAAAACGTTTACTATACGGTCTTAAGAGATGGTGAAACCATTGAGATTCCTATTCCAAACGATTTGTATGAGAAACTTTCAGATGAAAATAGTGAAGGTTTTATCGATGCGGTGCAAACTTTTTCTGTTGGTGAAGTGATGCCCGACATGCCTGCTTCTGAAGCTGGACTGAAAGAAGGTGACAAGATAGTTTCTCTTAATGGAGAGAACATTATGTACTATCATCAGTTCACAAACTTGGCCGGGAAAAATTCTGGTAAAGAGGTGGAGTTAATGGTTAAAAGAGGAGATGACACCGTTGCCATAAAACCAACATTTACCGAAGATGGGAAATTAGGTTTTCAGTCTATTCCTGATTTAAAATATGAGCATGTTGACTTAGGGATCGGTCAGGCGTTTGTGATGGGTTCTGGTAGAGCATTTTCTGTTATAACAGATAATATTAAGGGCTTCAAGAAGATTTTTACGGGTCAAGTTTCTGCAGGAAAGGCCATGGCGGGTCCAGTAGGAATTGCAAGAAAGTTTTACGGTGGTGTATGGGATTGGACACGTTTCTGGATGATTACAGGAATGCTATCTATGGCATTAGCCTTTATGAATTTACTGCCGATACCTGCTTTAGACGGAGGACATGCCGTTTTACTCGTGTACGAGATGATATCTGGCCGTCAGCCGTCGGTTAAGTTTATGGAAAGAACCCAGCAAGTGGGTATGGTTATATTACTTAGTTTGTTGGCTTGGATTATGTTCAATGACACCATGCAAGCTTTATTTTAAAATGAGCCAAAGTTTGAAATACGTGGTATTCCTTTGCTCCTTATTAAGTTTGGGTATCGGAAGACACGATTTTCATACGTCCCTGACGGAAATGCGACTTAACGAAGCTTCTAATTCATACGAAATTACGTTAAGGGTATTTACCGATGATTTCCAAAAGTCTGTGGAGGTAAGCAATCCAGGAGTCAAAATTGACATTTTTTCTGACAGTTCTGAACCTTTTGTGAAACAGTATATTAAAAAACATTTTGCCTTTGTCAAAGGTAAGGAGGTTAGGTTTGCCAACTATCTGGGTATGGAGGCAGAAGCAGACGCGACCTGGATATATCTAGAACTTAATAAGACTAGCGAGCTTAAAGGGTATAGTATTTTGAACAGTATTTTTATGGAAGTATTTGATGATCAAAGCAATCTTCTTAATGTTTTGAATGCTAAAGAGCGTCATACTTTGATTTTTTCTTCTGATAATAAACTGCAAAAATTTCCAATTTAAGTCATAGAACTTCTTTAAATGGTATGCTTGCATAATAATATTTCTGATCTAACTTTGTGATGTTAGTAACTTACTCTGAATCATGAAGAAAGAAGAAACAATAGATTTCCATATCAAATGGACATGGCATGCTATTTCTAGAATGTACAATGTTTATGCTGCTCAGAATGACATGACTATGTCTATTGGCTATGTTCTTCTAAACATCGACATGGATAATGGTACCCCAGCCACTAAAATAGGTCCTTCTATAGGAATGGAACCTAGAAGCCTTACCAGAATGCTTAAATCATTAGAGGAGAAGGGTTGGATCTATAGAGAGACGGATGTCAAAGATAAACGATTTGTCAATGTTTTTCTGACCAAAGAAGGCAAGGCCAAGAGGTCTTTTGCAAGAGAAGGAGTGATTGCTTTTAATAAAGCGATAGGGGATGTCATATCAGAAGATGAGTTAACCATATTTATTCAAGTATTGGACAAAATCAAGGCGACGGTAGAAAATCAAACTTCAGATCCCAAAGCAGGTCTAATGGCTTTAGAAATGATTTAATTTCTATACTTTTGAGCTATTATACTTTTCTATGCTAAAAAAAGGTGTTCTTCTTTTGTCCGTTATTTTGGCTTGTGGCTATACGGCTAATTCGCAAAGCGTGGCTTATTATCCATTTAGCTCCATTTTATCGGTATCTACCAACCCTGAGTCTAGGTTGTGGTTGGATTTAAGATTCCAAACAAACTCATTTTTCTCTTCATTGGGAACAGAGGTGGCACCAGCGATAAATTTAAATAGAAACGCTAAAGGAAGGTTTTACTTAGGTGGAGGAATGAGGTTCAATTATCTGGCTACTTTCCAAAATTCTGGGAATATATATGAAGGGTTCTTTTTTAATGCTGGCGTAAGATCAGCACCTTTTGAAAAATACCCACAGGTTCAGGTGGCGTTTGAGTTATCTCCTTATGTGGCTAGCGACTACGAGTCTGGCCTTTTAAGAACCAGACTCGGTATCGCTTATAATTTCTCCAGGAAATAAGATTTTATCTTCCTAGGTTTCGTGCTTCTTCAAAATGACCCATGGCAGCTTTTAACATTTCATCGTCTTTGCCGATGACCCTGTAAAAGGAATTACTTAAACCATTTTGGTCTTTCCATATACTCCTTGCTATAAGAGCTTTAACTTGATTTTGTACAAATCCTTTAGATTTCTTGAAATCGCTGTCTACATATTTAATGCCTATAGCTTCGCCTTTCTTTACAATTTCTTTTAACATGGCTTCAGAAACATTGAAAGACTTGATGTAAGCATCTAAAGACATCTTATTCAAGGCTTCCGCATGGTCATTTGCATAGATGAGAGCATATTCCCTAACCACGTTAGTGCCATACAATTCCATTAAGTATTTACTGATATGTGTAGTATCTCTGCTTACAAACACATCTGGGGTTATTCCGCCACCACCATAAACGGTACGGCCTCCTTTAGTCTTGTATAAGTTCTTAGGATCATTTCTAATACTATCGGCATTGAAAAATTCACCGTGCTGGGCTCTTTCACCTAATTCTCCATAATAATCATTCAGATCCCCTGAAGTGTACGGTTTCTGAATACTTCTACCAGAAGGAATGTAATATCGTGAAATGGTTAATCTTAGCTCAGAACCATCCGAAAGAGAAATGGGGGCTTGAACCAAACCTTTTCCAAAAGTCCTCCTTCCTATAATTAAAGCTCTGTCGTAATCTTGAAGTGCTCCAGATACAATTTCCGAGGCAGAGGCACTGCCTTCGTCCACCAATACTACCAATGCACCCTTTTCAAAGATTCCAGCCTTTCTAGCGTACATTTTGCGGTCGTTTCGGTCATCTTTCCCATCTGTATATACCAAAACGTCATTTCCGGAAATAAACTCATCTGCTATGGCTGTGGCTCTTTCTAGATACCCTCCAGGGTTACCTCTTAAATCTAGGATAAGCTGTGTCATCCCTTGTTTCTTTAAACCCTTAAGGCCGTCCAAAAACTCGTCGTAAGTGGTTTCTGAAAATCTATTTATTTTGATATAGCCAGTTTTCTTATCATCCATGAGATAAGAGGCGTCTACAGAATAGGTAGGGATCTTGTTTCTAATAACTGTAAATTCCAAAGGCTCCTTAAAGCCTTTTCTTTTTATTTTCATCTTGACCTTGGTGCCTCTTTCGCCACGAAGTGTATTGAAAATAAGACGTGTACTGAGTTCTTCTCCGGTTAATTTGGTGCCGTTAGCCTCTAAAATAGCATCGCCACTTAAGATGCCAACTTCTTCCGAAGGGCCACCAGACAAAGGAGTAACTACGTAAACGGTGTCATTGAAAATATTGAATTCTACACCTATTCCGTCAAAACCATTTTGAAGTTCAGACATGGCCAACTCAGCTTCTTTAGCTGGAAGGTAAGCAGTATGGGGGTCTAGCTTCTCTAGCATTTTGGTAATACCATATTCCGCAAGAGAATCCGTATCTACAGGATCAACATAGCTTCTATCTATATAAGTCAGGATCTCCTTAAACTTACTAGAGGATTTAATAACATCGCCGACCATGTTTTGGTCGCTGAAGAATTTTGCTCCGATCTGTATACCCGCTGCTAAAGTAACTGCTACAATAATGGGGATTCTTATGGCGAATTTGCTATTCTTTATTTTTTTCTTCTCTTCCATTCTCTTTTCTTTTAAGCTCTGTTAATAACTTCTAATGGATGTAATTTAGTTTCTCAAAGGAAAGCAATTTTTAGCTCTTTTGGTGTTTGTGCATCCTTAATATGTAAATTAGAACTATAAATACCAAAAGGCTTATGTAAAACCATAAACTGTGCATGGCTTGAAAGTCTTCCGATGATGTTTTTTTGCAAAGCAATAATGCAAGGCCTCCAATCCATAATTGAATCATGGATATAAGCTCAATGACGATAGCATGGGAATTAGCCATAGAGCCTTTTTCCTTTGGTAAGGGTGAGTTAAAAATAGAGGGGTCTGCTTTTTTTACCAGATGAAGGACAAATAAAACGAAAGCAGAAATAGATAGAAATATCAAGGGTCTGGCTTTTGCGTCATTCGTAGTACTATTCGTAATATCATAAATAAGCATTTGAGCATTTCCAGAATTCACCTCTTGATGCTGTAAATGATAATACAAAGCACTCATTAATAGGAACCAAGCCGCCCATGAAGCAATATTGCTAATCATTCATTAAAGACCGTGCTTTTCCGAAATTTCTAACATTCTGTCTATTGGAGCTCTAGCTTTTTCGAGAATTTCATCAGAAAGTAAAATCTCTGGACTTTCGTCTAATAGGCATCTGTAAAGTTTCTCCATTGTATTTAGTTTCATGTGTGGGCAGTCTGCACAAGCAACACAGGGGTGCCCGTTTTTGACTGTTGGAGCCACATGGAATATTTTATCGGGAGAGGCTTTCTTCATTTGATGAATAATACCAGATTCCGTAGCTACTATGAACTCCTTTGAAGGGCTGTTAATGGTATATTTCAATAAGCCTGTGGTAGAGCCAATGTATTCCGCGTTATCTAAAACAGGTTTTTCGCTTTCTGGGTGGGCTATAATGGTAGCCTGAGGGTGTTTCGCTTTAAGGTCGGCAATCATCTCTGCAGAGAAGGCTTCGTGAACCATGCATGCTCCATCCCAAAGAATCATGTTTCTTCCTGTTTTACGATTTAGAAAGTCCCCAAGGTTTTTATCCGGAGCGAAAATTATTTGTTTGTCCTTTGGTACGCTTTCTACTATTTTAATAGCATTGGTACTGGTACAAACAATATCCGTAAGTGTTTTGAGCTCCGCAGAGCAGTTAACGTAGGAAATTACGACAGCTTCTGGGTGTTTGGCTTTAAAAGCTGTGAATTTATCTGCGGGAGCAGATTCTTCTAAAGAGCAACCAGCGTTAATATCTGGTAGGACTACTTTCTTACTTGGAGATAATATTTTGGCAGTTTCTGCCATAAACCTCACACCTGCAAAAACAATAATATCCGCTTCTGTTTTGGCCGCTTGTTGAGAGAGACCTAGGCTGTCACCAATATAATCTGCAATATCTTGTATGTCTGAGGTTTGATAGTAATGGGCCAGAATGACAGCATTCTTTTCCTTTTTTAATCTGGCAATTTCAGCCACATAGTCAATCTTCTCTTCTACTATTGCTTCCATATCAATTAGGACAGGTGAATTCCTGAATTTTAGTTCTTAAAAGTTCGTTGTTTTTATCAAAGCGTTTTTCTTCAATCAGGTTGCCATTTGCGTCATAAGTGTTTTTTACAACGCTTAGAAGGTTGGCATTATATATAAAACGCTCTTCCGAAATTTTTCCTTGTGCATTATTGCTATAATCAATAACGTATTCCAAAATGTTATTTCTACCATACCGAGATTTTTTGGTCAAATAGCCATTGGTATAGGTATATAGTGTTTTAGCAATCAATTTATTGTTTAGAAAAGTGCTGTCTTTTCCTATCTTTCCTTCGTTATTGTAATCAGAAAAGGTCACTTCAATCATTCCACCAACTACGTCATTTCTTTTGTAGTATGTTTCTTTTGAAGAGCTGTTGTATTTATATTCTTTAGAGAGGTTTACTTCTCCCTTGGCATTATGCATTTCATATTTAACCACATCCCCCTTGTCGTTTTTTTCGGTAACTTCTTTTCCACTGATACCGTTATTAGCATCAAAGTAAAGTTTAACTTCCGTGCCGTTTGAGGAGGTGAGCTTATTGATGATATTATTTAGTCCGTTAGGCTTTTTGCCTTCTGTTTCAGAAATTAGATTACCGAGCCTGTCGTAGGTTCTAAGGATTGAGGTTTTGAATTCGTCATTCACAAATTCAGAGATTTTACTTAAATACCCCTTTTCGTTATATTCAAATACCTTTTTGGTAGTATAGGAACCACCACCTTGAGAGTTGGGGATTGTTCTGGTTTCCTCAATGAGACTCCTGTTGAGGTTATATTTGTTAATGAGCTCAGATTCTTGACCCTTGCCGGTAATTGTAGCACTTCTTGTTAGTAAACAGTCCGATTGTGCCTGCACAAAATGAGCTGCCAGAAATAAAATAAACAAAATAAGAAGACGTCTCATTGGGTAGATTTTGTCGTTATGAGGTTACCAAATTACAAAGTTTTGGATTCTATTCATAAGTTGTGGTAGTCAATAAGTCCCATAATTTATTTTACATGGGTCTTATTGACTTATTAAGGATTAAAAGCAAGTGCTGCTATTACTCATCTTCTTCGCTTTTTGCTTCCCACAACTCGGGCATTGCAGTTGAAAGAAGGTTATACCACTGAATTATTTTTTTAATATCTGAAGAGTAAACTCTGTCTTTATCGAAATCGGGCATGACTACTGCAAAAAACTTGAAAAAGTCTTCCGGTGTTGAGTTTTTTACATCAAAATCAATTTTTGCTCCGTTTTGCTCACGAATGGTTGTGAATATTTCAGACAGCGGGGTTGATTTCTCAAACTCTTCACAGTAAATAGAAATATCTTTTAAAACAGATACTTTAGCATTTACATTAACAATCTCCCTTTTTTTATTACCGTCCATGCTCTCCACTATTACACCGGAGCGTCCTGGTTTAATAATCTTAAATAATCCTGGTCTTCCAGAAATATGTGCTACATCTTGTAAAGCCTCCATTTTATTGTTTTTCTAAATTTGACTGCAAAAGTAAGAATTTTAAACTTTCGCAATTATCATGTATTCCTAAGATTTTTAAAAAGCGTCCTACTAAAGATCTCCTTCCGTCGGTCTAATGATGATTTCTTCAACGACCGCAGACGGTGAAAGATTGTAGGCAGACCATATAGATTCCGCTATATCGGTAGCTGCTATAAACCTTGATTCAGGCATATCTGAACCTTCCCAACTGCTGGTATAGGTGGCTCCAGGCATCACTGCAGTTACCTTTATCTTTTCAGGGATAAGTTCAGCCCGTAATGACTTGGTGAAACCCAGAAGGGCAAACTTAGAAATGGTATAAGAACCAGAGCCTGGATAGGCTTGAAGGCTGGCTATAGAGCAAATATTGAAAATATGGGCGTTTTCGGTTTTTCGAATGGTGTCTATCAATCCCCTAGTGGTATGGTAAGCAGAATAGAGGTTGGTGTTTATTTGACTTTCCAAAGAACCTTCTTCTTCATCCATTAGCGTACCTTGGATAAATACGCCGGCATTATTTACGAGTATATGAATGGGTAAACCCAAGCCTTTAACATATTCCACGAAGGATGTTACCCCTTTTTTCTCACTTAAGTCGGCAGAAAAAGGGTGAACAGAAATATTATTTTCCGATTCCAACTTAATTTTGATTACTTCCAAATCCTCTTTATTTCTGGATGTGATAATAAGGTCAATGCCTTGTGAAGCGAATTTTTCAGCAATGGCTCTTCCAATTCCTTTAGAAGCACCAGTAATTACAGCAACTTTGTTCATGGTTCGGTTTTTGCACAAAACTAGTTGATATTGCATACCCAATCAATTTATTAAATTTGCGTAAGCTTAAAACATCCGCTAAATGCTTTCTATAGTTGGAAATTTTTTCCTTTTCCTCGGTAGTCTATTTATTAGACGGGAAACTTTTAAAGTTTACTGGGAGAGGTTTATTGACGAGTGTGTCAAAATTGGTATAAATTCTGTTTTTATTGTTTCTATTGTGGCCTTTTTTATAGGGGCGGTAACCTGTGTTCAGATTTATGCCAACCTTGTAAGCCCCTTTATTCCTAATTACATTGTGAGTAATGTGGTTAGAGATATGATGCTTTTAGAACTATCCTCCACCTTTATGTGTGTAGTTTTGGCAGGGAAGGTAGGATCTAATATTGCTGGTGAGCTAGGAACCATGAGGATTACGGAGCAGATAGACGCCCTTGAAGTGATGGGTATTAATGCTTCCTCTTATCTGGTACTGCCCAAAGTTTTAGCGGCTATGATTACTTTCCCTTTATTGGCCATTCTGTCGGATTTCCTTGGAATTTACGGCGGCTATTTGGCTGGTACCATGACAGGGATTTTGACACCTGAAGAATACATTTATGGTATTAGAACGTCATTTGTTCCCTATAATATTATCATTGCTTTAGTGAAATCCTTCGTTTTTGGATTTCTCATTACCACCATTTCTGCTTATAAAGGCTACCATACCAAAGGCGGTGCTTTAGAGGTGGGGCAAGCCAGCACCACCGCTGTTACAAATAGCTGTATAGCCATCTTGGTGGCAGATTATTTATTAGCAGAACTTTTAACCTGATAATTAGCCGTGATAGAAATAAAAAACATCTCTAAATCTTTTAATGGTCGTCAGATCCTTTACGGCGTAAGTGGAATCTTTGAAAAAGGAAAAACGAGTTTGGTTATAGGTGCTAGCGGAACAGGTAAAAGCGTTCTTCTTAAGTGTATGCTAGATTTAGTTAAACCGGAGGAAGGGCAAGTGCTGTATGACGGAAGAAGATTTTTGCTACAAGAAGAGGAGGATAAGAAGGATATTAGAAGAGATATGGGTGTTCTTTTTCAAGGAGGAGCCTTGTTTGACTCAAAAACCGTTTATCAGAATGTAGAATTTCCCTTAAAGATGTTAACTACAATGTCTGAGTCGGAAAAGAGGGATAGGGTAGAGTTTTGTTTGCAAAGAGTAGGATTGGAAGGTACTGGTAAATTAATGCCTTCTGAAGTTTCGGGGGGAATGAAAAAGAGGGTTGGTATAGCTAGAGCTATAGTTATGAATCCTAAATATCTTTTCTGCGATGAGCCCAATTCTGGTTTAGACCCGCTAACGGCCATAAAAATAGATGAGCTTATTAAGGAAATTACCGACGAGTATGAGATTACCACTGTGGTTATTACTCATGACATGAATTCGGTTCTTTCTATTGGTGATTATATCATGTTTCTTCACAAAGGCAAAAAACTTTGGGAAGGAAATAGCCAATCCATATTAACCACCCACATTCAAGAATTGGATGAATTTGTGTTCTCTAATCATGCTTTGAGGCAATTGAGAGGTTGATTGAGCTTAAATTTGAAAAGCTTCTTTGTGGTGAGGGATTTCAATATTCTTGAAACCTACATTTTCGAGCCTTGTTTTAAAGGCCGTTTGCTTTTCTATTTCACCATGAACAAGAAAAACCTTTTTAACTTTTGATGCATCTTGGCAGCCTAGGTAGCTTATCATTTCTTGGTAATCTGCATGAGCAGAAAATGAATCCATAACTTCCACATTGGCGTTTAGTTTAAAGGTATCGCCAAATATTCTTATCTCAGAAGCTTTAATTTTTATTTGATAGCCCAATGAGCTCGGAGAACAATATCCTACGATTAGAATGGTGTTATTAGGGTTCTCACAGTTGTTTTTGATGTGATGTTTTATCCTCCCTGCCTCTGCCATTCCAGAAGAAGATATGATAATACAAGGCTCTTTAGAATTATTGATGGCGATGGAGTCTTCTACTTTGGTGATATAGTTAAGGTTTTCAAATCCAAATGCGTCTCCGTCTCTTTTTATATAATCCAAGATTTCGGGATTGAACTCCTCTTCGTGCTTACGCATTACTAGCGTAGCTTTCACAGAAAGTGGACTATCTATATAAACAGGTATTCTAGGGAGTTTCCCCTCGTTTTCTAATACATCCAATGCGTAAATCAATTCCTGTGTTCTATCTACCGAGAAAGCAGGAATAATTAGCCTCCCTTTGTTCACTACACAAGTTTCTTTCACGACCCTTAAAAGGTGAGCTCTCATGTCAGGCTCGGGTTCGTGCAATTTATCACCATAAGTAGATTCAGAGATGATGTAGTCTGCCTGGGGAAAGGCCTCTGGTTCTCTTAAGATTTTATCGTTAGGCCTTCCTATATCTCCAGTGAAGAATAAGGACTTCATACGATTATCCTCAAGGAATTCTATATATATGCCAGCACTGCCAAGGATGTGACCTGATTCATAAAAGCTAAATGTTACACCAGGTTCTATTTCAAATTTAGTATGGTAGCCCTTAGTTTCCATTAGGTCAATAGCGTCTTGGGCATCCTTTTCACTATAAAGGGATTCTAGCAGTTCGTCACCTCTTTTTCTCCGTCTTTTATTAATTCTTCTTATATCTGTTTCTTGAATTCTTGCAGAATCCATGAGCATGATTTCGCAAAGGCTTTTGGTGGCATGCGTACAATATACCGTGCCTTTAAAACCATCTTTAATTAATTTTGGTAGTAAACCCGTATGGTCAATATGTGCATGAGAAAGAATAACGAAATCTAGTTCTTCGGGATTAAATCCGAAAGAAGAGTTCAATTCTGTTGTTCCAATACCCTGAAATAGTCCACAATCTAAAAGTATCTTAGTACCTGATATTGTGGTTAAAAGGTGCTTACTTCCCGTAACTCGTCTTGCGGCTCCAAAGAATTGAACTTTCATATTGATTAGGTTTTTTGAAGTGGAGTGTAATTATAAACTTGTAGGCAGGTAGATTTATGCTGCCCACAAGTTAGAATATAATTATCAATGCAAGAAATGTCTGACGCCAGTCATTACCATGGCTACACCGTTTTCGTTACAATAGTCTATAGACAACTGGTCGCGAATAGAGCCGCCAGGCTGAACCACTGCCGTAATTCCCGCTTTATGTCCAATTTCTACGCAGTCTGGAAAAGGGAAGAACGCTTCAGAAGCCATCACCGCTCCATTCAAGTCAAAACCAAATTGTTTCGCTTTATCAATGGCCTGATTAAGAGCGTCTACTCTAGAAGTTTGTCCTACACCACATGATAGCAATTGACCTTCTTTTGCGAGAACGACATTATTAGACTTTAAATGTTTGCAAATTTTCAATGCAAATTCTAAGGCCTTAATTTCAGCATCACTTGGTTTCTTTTCTGTAGCGGCATTGAAGTCTTTTGCCGACTCCATGGTCATGTCTTTGTCTTGCTCTAAAACACCGTTGAGTAAAGTTCTGAATTGCTTTTTAGCATTTTTAACTTCTTTTCTGATTAAAAGTCTTCTGTCTTTTTTCTTCGTCAGAATAGCTAGTGCGTCCTCATCAAATGAGGGAGCCACTAAAATCTCAAAAAACAATGGGTGCATGGATTCTGCCGTTGCTTTATCCACCGGAGCATTGGTAATGATGACACCTCCAAAAGCTGATACAGGGTCACAAGACAATGCATTCTCATAGGCTTGAAGAGCCGTAGGAGCTGTTGCCACACCACAAGCATTGTTATGCTTCATGATTACAAAGGTTAAATCTTCGAACTCGTCAATCAATCTAACCGCTGCGTCCGTATCTACTAAATTATTATACGATAATTCCTTTCCATGAATCTGGTCAAACATGGCATCTAAGTCACCATAAAAAGTAGAAGATTGGTGAGGATTTTCTCCGTATCTTAAAGTTTTGGTCTCGCCAGCTCTAAAGTTTCCTGCATCTTCCGCTCCGAAGAAATACCCGTGGATAGCTGAGTCATAATGGGAACTAACACCAAATGCTTTCATGGCGTAAGCCTTTCTGTCTTCTAAATCTGTTCCACAACCTTTATTAGAAAGGATATTAAAAACATCATCATATTGATTTCTGGAAGAAACGATGAGTACGTCTTGATAGTTTTTGGCTGCACCTCTTATGAGGGCAATTCCTCCAATGTCAATTTTCTCAATAATATCATCTTCTGAAGCACCAGAAGCTACCGTTTCTTCAAAAGGGTATAAATCAACTATGACTAAGTCAATGGCTGGGATTTCCATCTCTGCCGCTGTTTTTACATCGTCTTGGTTTTCTCTTCTATGAAGAATGCCGCCAAATACTTTAGGGTGTAAGGTTTTTACTCTGCCTCCAAAAATGGAAGGGTAAGAAGTAAGGTCTTCTACTGCGGTTACAGGAATTCCTAAATCTTCTATAAAACTTTGTGTTCCTCCTGTAGAGTAGATAGTGACATCGTTTTCATGCAAGAGTTTTGCAATCTTATCTAAACCGTCTTTGTAAAAAACAGAGATTAATGCCGATTGGATTTTCTTTGCCATTCTTTTAAGTAGTAAATTCTATGGGAAAATGAATTGCAAAAATAAAGGAAAAAGATAGACTATCATGTGGGTTTCTAAGAAGTTCAAGTTTTCTGACCTCAGGAAATTTTAAAATTTCAGTAATCTTACCTAAATTCCTTTTTAAATTTCCTTAAATATCTAATCAATGAAAAGAAGAAATTTTATTAAGTCTGGTGCCGCTGGTCTAACAGTAGGTGGTTTGCTGGCTTGTGAGACAGAAAAGACTGTGGTTCATAACTCGAATTCTAAGTCAGGGGTGCCCGTTTCAATTGCCACATGGGGGCCAAATGTAGACGCTGTAAATGCTGCAATGACGGCGATGGAAAATGGTGGAAGTTCATTGGATGGTGTAGAAAAAGGAGGAAATGTGCCAGAAGGAGATCCTAATGACATGAGTGTGGGTTATGGTGGAAGGCCAGATAGAGACGGTATAGTAACATTAGATGCATGTATCATGGATTACGAAATGAATGCCGGTTCGGTGGCTTTTCTTCAAGGAATAATGCATCCGCTATCAGTTGCAAGACGTGTGATGGAAAAAACACCTCATGTGATGCTCGTTGGAGAAGGGGCTTTGAAGTTTGCGAAAGAAGAAGGCTTTGCAGAAGAAGATATTTTAACAGATGAGGCCGAGAAACAATATAAGGAATGGTTGGAGACTGCGGATTACAAACCCGTGGCTAATATTGAAAGACATGACACTATTGGCATAATGGCTTTAGATAGCAACGCCAAAATAGCGGGAGCTTGTACGACCAGTGGGATGGCTTATAAATTACATGGTAGGGTTGGAGACTCTCCAATTATAGGTGCTGGTATGTACGTGGATGATGAGATAGGCGGAGCGGTAGCCACTGGGGTAGGTGAGCTTGTGATGAAAACTTGTGGTTCCTTTTTGATTGTGGAACTCATGCGTCAGGGAAGAACTCCTCAAGAAGCCTGCGAAGAGGGCGTAAAGAGAATAGCGAATAAATTGAAAGACTTTGAACAATTCCAAGTGGGTTTTTTAGCCATAGACAAGGCAGGTCATCACGGAGCTTATACCATTCAGAAGGGTTTTAATTATGCGATTAATCAAGGCGGAGAAACGAAGGTTTACGAAAGTGATTTTTTGGTTAAATCAGAGAATAGTTAATGTGGCTGAATTTTTGTTTAGCTTTGTTAAATCATCGTGCTTTAAAACACTAGAAATTTGACATTTAGAGAATTAGGATTAGACGAGAAACTACTGGAAGGGCTGGAAGCCATTGGCTTTGAAAATGCAACACCTATCCAAGAATTTGCCATTCCAAAAGTAATTGAGGGAAAGGATTTAATAGCTTGTGCCCAAACTGGTACAGGTAAAACAGCTGCGTTCATATTACCGGTTTTGCATAAGATAGCTCAATTGCCCGACGAGGAAAGGCATTTGAATACCTTGGTGATTACTCCTACTAGAGAATTGGCTATTCAAATAGATCAACAAGTAGAAGGTCTTTCTTATTTTACAGGAGTAAGTTCTATTCCAGTATATGGGGGAGGAGATGGAGATACATTCATTACCCAAAAGAGAGCTTTAGAGGCTGGAGCGGATTTGGTTATTGCAACACCAGGAAGGTTAATAGCCTTAATGAATTCCGACAAGGTTGATTTTGGAAAACTGCAACATTTGATTTTGGATGAGGCAGATCGTATGTTGGATATGGGTTTTTTAGGAGATATTCTTCGAATAAGTTCTCAACTACCTACGACTAGACAAACTTTGTTGTTTTCTGCAACAATGCCACCAGAGATTAGGAATTTAGCCAATAAGATTCTGAAAAAACCAGAGCAGATAAATATTGCTATCTCTAAACCTGCAAAAGGAATTAAGCAATTGGCTTATGTGGTTTACGATACTCAAAAATTGCCTTTGTTGACCCATCTTTTAAAAGATGAATCTTTCAAAAGTATTATTGTTTTCTCTTCTTCGAAAGACAATGTCAAGAATATTGAAAGGGAGTTGAATAAATTCAAGTTAGGAGCAAAAGGCTTTAGTTCTGATTTAGATCAGGCCGCTAGAGAGGATTTGATGAATCAGTTTAAAGCTGGTAAAGTCCGAGTTTTGGTGGGTACAGATATTATTTCAAGAGGTATAGATGTAACCGGAATAGATTTAGTAGTTAATTTTGATTGCCCACCAGACCCTGAGGATTATATCCATAGAATTGGTAGAACAGCAAGGGCAGGTTCGGCAGGAACAGCTGTTACTTTAATAAATCAAAAAGATCAGCGTAAGTTTTTTAGGATTGAGAGTCTTATTGGAGATGATATACCAAAGCAAGCTATCCCTGAAGAATTAGGAGCAGGTCCTGCATATGAGCCAGGGAAAAAGTCAAGTGACGGTGGTTTTAAGAAAAAGAAACCTTTTAAAAAGAATTTTAAAGGGAAGTCAAATTTTAAAGATCGTGGCCCTAAAAGGGAGGGAGATTCAAAACCTCAGTCTTAGTATTCTATTCAGAACCTCTATTTTAAAGTAGAGGTTTTTTTATGCCCAATTTGTAATTTTTTGACGCGTTGAACTTTTATTCTTCTGATAAAGTTATATGTATGTAATAACATACAATGTAAAGACAATTAATTATGAATACTTGGAATATTGATAACATGCACTCAGAAGTGCAATTCAAGGTAAGGCACCTTATGATTTCTACCGTTACTGGAGATTTTAAAGATTTTAGTGCAGAAGTGAAAACGGAAGGAGATACTTTTGAGAATGCAGAGATTGGCTTTTCTGCAAAAATAGATACTATTACTACAGGAAACGAAGACAGAGACAATCACTTGAAATCTGGAGATTTTTTCGATTCAGAGCGTTTTCCGGAACTAAAATTTGCTTCTAAGTCTTTTATTAAGACAAATTCCGAAGATTCGTTTAAACTACTAGGAGATTTGACCATTAAAGACGTGACTAAATCTGTGGAGTTGGATGTGGCATATGGTGGTAAAATGTTAGATTTTTATAATATTGAAAAAGCAGGTTTTGACATTTCAGGGAAGATTAGTCGTAAAGACTTTGGCTTGGGTTGGAATGGCGTAACTGAAGCCGGTGGAGTAGTGGTAGGAGACGAAATTAAGCTCCTATTAAATATCCAGCTGGTAAAAGGATAATTAGGTTTAAATTAAATGACAAAAATCCGCTCAGACTCACAGTAGTCTGGCGGATTTCTTGGTTCTTGGGTATTGCTTTTTTAAAAGCCTTTGCTATTTCCGCCATCTACAGGTAAAGAAACGGATGTAATGTATGCACTAGCATCCGAGGCAAAGAAAACGGCAGCGTTTCCAATGTCTTCAATTTGCCCCCAACGGTTCAAATGAATTTTATCAAAAGCTTTGTCTTTTCTGGCAGGGTCTGAGTTCATGGCGGTCAGCATCATATTGGTTTCTATGAAACCTGGAGCTATGGCATTTACTCTTACATTGTCTTTCCCGAATTCCGATGAGAAAGCCATAACTAGACCCTCTACGCCGCTCTTGGAGGCGGTATATGATACCACTCGGTCTATTCCGTAATAGGCAGACATACTCGAGATCATAATGATGGAGCCAGATTTTCTAGAAATCATTTTTTTTCCAACTTCACGTGTTAACACAAATACACCGTAAAGGTTCGTTTGTATGATACGGTCAAACTCCTTGTTCGTGACTTCTACAGCGGGTTTCTTTTGATTTACGCCTGCGTTATTGACTAAAATATCTAATGAGCCAATATTGGACTCTATGTTTTCTACTAATGTTGGCAAACTGTCTAAATCTGTGATGTCGTTGACGATGTACTTTACACTGTCTCCAAGTTTATCTGCTGTTTCTTTTAGGACATCTTCTCTGCGTCCCGTTATAACCACGCGTGCACCAGCTTTTATAAAGCACTCCGTAATGGCTAAGCCTATTCCTGTACCCCCGCCCGTAACTAAAGCTAACTTTCCTTTTAATGAAAATTTATTCATGTTTTTCTATCCTATCTTAAATGGTATACTCCTTCGATGTCTTTTACGTCTTCTAATGTTCTGTTTGGCTCTTCTAAACCCGCCGGTAATGGCTGTTGCGAAAACTGTTTGAAATACAAATAGCAGGAATCTCTCCACCAATAAGCTTCTCTCTGCTGTATGGCTAATCTACTTTTAACGTTTTCAAAAACTTCTTTATCAATCTCATTGCGTAAGCTTTCCCATTTACGCATAAGCACTTTAACGTCTTGCGGTCCTTGGTAATACCTTAGCATTAATTCTTCCCAAACCGTATTTCCAGTACTTAATTTATAATTCCATTCTAGGTGATGAAACCACATTAAATAATTCAAATCGCAGGTTTCTGGGCTGTTCCATTTTTTCTGAACACCCTGCTGATACAGGCTTAAGGCATTACTCATTTTGCCAGTCCTGTCAAAACCAATCCCTTGTTTATCTGCTCTATGATAATAGGTAGAAGTCCAGTCTGGTCTGCCACTTTTATCTAGCCAGGGTTGGGGGCCGTAATGATGCCCTTCTCCCATCATATGGTGTAGACCTAAGGGGTAGGTATATTTTATGTAGATAGGTAGGGATTCCATCATGATTCCTTCTACCTCATGAATAACTTTAGGATTATTGCTTAGTGTCATGGAAGCCCATTCTTTCGCAATTTGTTCTGAGCTGAGTTCGTGGTTCCAGGCCAGTCGCCCGAATGCATACCAGTTGGCTTGATTAAAAGGATGACCCGTGAAATTGGCATCCGAGCCTGTATTGGCCACACCAGCCATAAGGGTTATTGGATGCTTATAAAGGCTTCCGTCTACTACTTTTGCTACCGTAGAACCTTCGCCTTGGGCGTAAGTATCGGAACTTAGGGTCTCCTGAAACATCGGAGCCAGATAGGTTAAATGCGTAGATTGACCTAGATATTCCTGCGTAATCTGAAATTCCATAGCCAAAGGAGTCTTCGGAAAAGCACCAAACATTGGATGGAACGGCTCTCGGGGCATAAAGTCAATCGGGCCGTTTTTCACCTGAACTATGACTTTTTCGTCGAACAGTCCATCCAAAGGTTTAAACTGTTTGAAAGCTTCTTCAAATCTATCTCCGTTAATGTCGGCATTATAAACGAACGCTCTCCATATCACAATTCCGTCTCTATTTTCCAGGGCTTTGGCCAGCATATTGGCTCCATCAGCATGTGTTCGTCCGTAATCTTGTGGTCCAGGTTCTCCTTCAGAATTCGCCTTAACTAAATAGCCTCCAAAATCTGGGATATAAGAATGAATTTCATCTGTTTTCTCTTGCCACCATTCCTGAACTTTCGGGTCCAAAGGGTCTGATGTTTCTAGTCCGCCAAGTGTTTTTGGAGAACGGAAGTTTACAGAAATAAAGACTTTGATACCATAAGGACGTAAAACGTCCGCCACTCCTTTTGCTTTACGTAAATATTCTGGGGTGAGAAACTTGGAACTGGCGTTAACATTATTAATAGCGGCGGCATTTATCCCGATTGATGCGTTTGCTCGTGCATACTGAATTATTCTTGGGTCTATAACCTCTGGAAGCTCTGTCCATTTCCAAATGGAAGAGCCGGCGTAGCCTCTTTCTACGGTTCCATTGGCATTGTCCCAATGGTTAAGCATTCTAATGTTAATCTTAGGCTTTTCGGTCAAATCGAAAGTCAAAGATTCTAAAGTTTGAATTCTCCTTATTACAGCAAAGGTACCATAGAGGGCACCGAGGTCATTCTGTGCTTCCACTTTAATTCCTGAATTGTTTCCAGAAATATGAAAACCGTCTCCTAAATCTAAATTTCTATCAATAGATATGGTAATGGCGTTTTTCGAAGATTCATTTTTCCCATTAGCAATGGGTGTATCAGCTCCTAGGAGTCCTTTTAAAGCAAACTGTAATTCCTTTGCAGCCAGTTGTGTTCTTTCTGTGTCCTGGTGTAAAACTATTTTTTTATACGTTTTGAGGTAGGCTTTTCTCGCTGATGCGTCTTGAATTAAGTCGTACTTTAGCCAGAGGCGAGAGCCGTCATCGGCAAAGGAAATGTAGGAGATTAAGCAGAGTAACAGAATGAATTTTTTCATAATATGTAGGAAATGGAGCTGAATTATGATGAGATAAAGAGGCTGTTTCGGGTGCAAAATCAACCTTTATGCAGTTTTATAGGCATAGTTTATCAATTACTACCCGAGGGTAGTAATTGATGACTTTTATCTTATTTAGAAGATCGTTTTGTCTACTTTACTTAAAGTAAAGTCTATGCTTTATCGAGTTGCCTGTTAATGGCAAGCTCCATTCCTCTTAGTTCAGCGAGTCCTTTTAGCCTGCCCATATAAGAGTAACCAGGGTAGTATTTTCTATCTGAATCACTCCAAAAGTGATGTCCATGATCTGGTCGCATCGGAATTTCTGTTACTTTTTCATCCGCAGATTTTCGTCTTCTTTCCTCTTTAAGAATGGCCTCAATAACTTCATAAAAGTCAACATCACCATTTAAATGTTGTGCTTCATGAAAGTTTTTAGAACCTGCTTCTCTTTGCGTAGTTCTTAAATGAAGGAAGTGAATTCTATTACCAAATTGTTCTATGATACTCACTAGATCATTGTCTGCTCTTACGCCCAAAGAACCCGTACAGAAAGTAAGTCCATTGGCAGGATGATCATAAGCAGCCATTAACTGCTCAATATCTTTTTGACAAGAAAGAACTCGAGGTAAACCAATTAAAGGTTTTGGTGGGTCATCTGGATGAATGCATAAATTGACACCAACTTGCTCGGCAATTGGACCTACTTGCTGCATGAAATAATAAAGGTTTTCTCGTAATTCTTTATCACCAATATGCTTGTATTCGTCTAAAAGTTTTTGGAAAGACTCTACCGTAAAGGCGTCATCAGAGCCAGGAAGTCCTTGAAGAATGGCTTCTTTTAAAGTTTTGATATCCTCTGCTGACATGGCGTCAAATCTTTCTTTCGCCTGAAGCCTTGTTTCTTCGTCATAGTCTTGCTCAGCTCCTTTTCTCTTTAAAATGAAGAGATCGAATGCTGCAAAATCTACATGAACAAAACGTAAAGCATAAGAACCATCTGGCATTTGATAGGCTAACTGCGTTCTAGACCAATCTAAAACGGGCATAAAATTATAGCAAACCGTGGTAATACCGCAACTAGCCAAATTTTTAAGCGAAGCCTTATAGTTTTCTATATATTTTTCTCTGCCAGGGATACCCTTTTTGATGTCTTCATGAACAGGAAGACTTTCTACGACATCCCAAGTTAGCTTTGAAAACTTGTCATTGTCTTTCTGAATAATATCAATGCGTTCTTGGATATCTTTCTTCGTCCAGATTTCGCCTACGGCTATTTGATGTAATGAATTGACAACACCAGTACAACCAGCCTGTCTTAGATCCATTAAAGTGACCCCGTCGTTTGGGCCGTACCATCTCATGGTATGTTTCATTGTATTATTTTCAATTTAAATTTAGTCCCTTATATCCCTCTGCCAATCTTTCAAATGGTTTGGAAACCATTCTTCAATTATTTAAGGCTAAGAAAAAGCAAATTTATTTTAAAGGATTGAATATTTCAGCTTGAAATATACGGAAATTTATTAAATTTCAACCGATTGCATTTTCTAAATTTCCACTTTTGGGAAATATATTATCACTATTTTTGAATCTATAACAAGCATTAATATATGCAAAAAGAAGTTACTATCTACGACATCGCTGATCAATTGAACATTTCTGCTTCTACGGTGAGTAGAGCCCTGAACGATCATCCAGCCATTAACGAAAGAACCAAAAGTAAAATAAACTTAGCGGCAAAAGAAATGGGTTACAGGTCTAACCTTTTTGCTAAAAACTTGAGGGCTAAATCTACGATGACTTTAGGGGTTATGGTGCCCAAGCTAGATTCATATTTTCTGGCAACAGTACTGGCAGGAATGGAGAAGGCCGCTAATCATTCTGGATATAATTTACTGATTACACAGTCACTAGAGAACCAGCAAAAGGAGATAGCCAATGCTAAAACGATGTTTGATTCTAGGGTAGATGGTCTGCTGGTATCAACGCTACTCGGAATAGATAATATTGCTCATTTTGAGCCATTTCTAAAAAAAGGTATTCCCACTTTGTTTTTTGACCGGGTGCTGGATATAAAGAATGTACCCAAAATTGTCATTGATAATTTTCAGGCAGGATATGAAGCAACTATGCACTTAATAGAGCAAGGATGCACAAGAATCAGTCACATTACGGGAGATTTGGATTGGAACGTTTACCAGGATAGATATAAAGGTTACCTAAAGGCATTAGTGGATTCTAACTTGTCTTTTTCTGAAAAAATGCTCTTTGTAACCGATCTTAGCCTAGATGCCAGTTATGAAGTGAGTCAACATATTGCAGAATTAGATGAAAAACCAGACGGGATTTTTGTGACTAACGACACCTGTGCGGCTTCCCTTATGGTATCTTTGAAAAAGGAGGGAATAAGAGTTCCTGGAGAAATTGCTATTATAGGTTTTAATGACGACCCTATAAGTAGAATCGTAGAGCCCAAATTATCAACTATTCATTACCCTGGAGAGGAAATGGGTGAGTTGGCGGCCAACAGTTTAATAGCACATCTTAATGGTAATATGGACGTTCAGATGACCAACACTATAGTGTTAAGACATGAGCTTATAAAGCGTGGCTCCACTATGAGAGAAGCAAACTAGAGTCTCCATAGCTGAGGAATCTAAAGTCATTTTGTAAGGCAAATTCGTATATTTCTTTCCATTCTTCTCCTATAAGTGCCGAAATAAGAAGTAAGAGCGTTGATTTAGGTTGATGGAAATTCGTAATAATTCCTTTACAAATCTTAAAATGATAACCCGGAAAGATGTAAATCTCAGTATCGCCTACTAAAGTTTCAAGGTTATTGCTTTCCATATAGCTTATAATAGCCTGAATGGAAACTAGGCTTGAAGGTAATTCTTCAGGTAAGTTCTGATATGGATATAACTTTTCAATAAAGAATGGGACTTCCCCTGCTGGATTTTTATAAACTTTTACGCCGTACCAATATAGGCTCTCCAAAGAACGCATAGATGTGGTGCCCACAGGAATAACAGGACCTTCTGTTTTTAAGAGGCATTCCAAGAATGTCTTTGTGAAGACAATTTGCTCGGAGTGCATGTGATGTTCTAGTGCATTTTCAGTTTTTACAGGCTGGAAAGTTCCTGCACCCACATGAAGCGTGATAAAAGAGGTTTGTATTTCTTTTTCCTTTAATTTTTCGAATATGCTTTCCGTAAAATGAAGGCCAGCTGTAGGGGCAGCCACTGCTCCGTCCCATTCAGAGTACACAGTTTGATAAGTTTCTTTATCTATCTCTTCTGTTGCTCTATTGAGGTAAGGAGGAAGGGGGATTTGACCAAAAATCTTTACCAACTCAGCAAAACTTATATTGCCCGTCCAGTCAAAAGCAACTGTGTTTTCTTCCTTATTGAATAGAGTGGCTTTGACAATAACTTGTAAAGAATCTGAAACAGGGATAGACAATTCTAAAATCTCATCTTTCCATTTCTTTTTATTGCCAATCATACATTTCCAGGTCGCTGAATCTGTTGATTCCATGACCTGAGAAATAACTCTGCTGGGTTGAACGGGTTCTAATAGAAAAATTTCAATGAGTGCTCCAGTTTTTTTTCTAAAAAATAACCGTGCAGGAATCACCTTGGTGTTATTAAACACCAGGTGTGCCTTAAGTGGAAGTTCGTTTGGAAGAGACTTAAACCCTTCATCCTTCACTTTCCCTTCTTTGAAAACCAATAACTTGGATGAGTCCCGCGGACTCAAAGGATATTTCGCTATCCTATCGTCAGGAAGTGGGTAGTTATAGTCTTCTATTTTTATTTCGGACGGTACTTTCAATTTTGAACAGGCTTCGAAAAAAGGATTTTTATGGGCACAGAAAAAAGAATACCCATAAGTATAACAGCTCCAATAACTAGGAACCAGCTGTAATCTCTGTTGAGATTTTGCGAAGGATCTCTATTGATTTGCATAAGACCCATTAATACAAAAACTAAATAGGTGTTTACAAAGGCAAGAATGGCATTAAACCATGCAGAGATAAGAGTTTTTAATTCCGTCTCTTGGGCTGACCAGCTACTGTTAGGTATGATTTTTTGCAAATTTATTTTTTCAAAAGATGACTTTACAACCCCAAAAAGAAGGTTCAAGCCAACAATCAAGGCAACTGAAATATAAAAGAAACTTTGTTTATCTATAAAGCCGATAGGTCGGCCTATGTCATTATGCTTAAAAGCAATAGACTCTGGAAGGCCAACATAGCAGTAAAGTAAAAGACCTAGCAAAAAGATAAAAGCAGCTCTTTTCCAATAATTAAATATAACGTTATACATAATTTATCACCTAAATTTCTTGTGGTACCATTAATTTGAGTGCAAATTTAGTCTTGCATTACGTTTAAAAATAATTATGTCAAAGATTTATACCAAAACAGGGGATAAAGGAACCACAGGGTTAATAGGAGGGAAGAGAATTAGCAAAGGAGAATTGAAAATTGAGGCCTATGGTACGGTAGATGAGCTAAACTCTTGGATAGGATTATTGCGAGATGTTTCCGAAGACACAGCAAAGAGAGAAATTTTGAAGGAAGTGCAAGACAGACTTTTTACAATTGGAGCAGAGCTGGCTTCGGAGTCTGGCGGTGGCGGAGTAAAGAAGCTTCCAGATTTAAAAGAAGAGGATATAAATCTTCTTGAAAATCAGATGGATGAAATGAACCTAGAACTGCCGGACTTGAAACATTTTGTTTTACCAGGTGGATGCATTAACGTCTCCTATGCACATTTGGCTAGGACGGTGTGTAGAAGAGCAGAAAGGTGTGCGATAAGACTTCACGACGAGGAAGAACTCAACTTTATGATCATAAAATATTTGAACAGACTTTCAGATTATCTTTTCGTGCTGTCGAGGAAGATGGGCCAGGATGAAAAAGCCGAGGAGGTTAAATGGTTTCCAAGGGTTTAGTATTTATAAGTTAAACCTCCAGTTTCGTATAACGAGACCAATTTTATGTTCAATGAGTCCGCTTGTTTTTTGAGCGTAGCAATTCTGTATTTGGAATTGGTGTCGTCTAAAATGATTTCTTCGGGATAGGTGTCAAACTGCTTTTCAATATTGTAAACAGCGTTATTAGAAACGATAACTCTCGAAAATGAATCTTTCACTTTGGTACGGAAAAATTGTTGTATCCATAAATGATTGGATTCGCCCAACTCGAAAGTGAAGTTCTGTTTCCCATTTTCAGGGCTGATGATTTTATAGTTTTTTACACCAAGATGGTCGTAATAGTTTTTTAAATGAAAATTATAGGCTCGAGGGTTCTTAGCTGTGACGGAGTCCGTGATAAATAAAGCAGACTTAGCATCTATGAGGCTAAAACCGGAGGAACGTGGGATAAAATGAAAAGTAAGTTCCTTTTGTCTACGCTGAATGAAATCTTCATGAAAATTCCAAGCGGAAATTATCAGGAATAAGGCTAAACCTGTAAAGAGATACTTAGATTCTCTTTTTAAGAAAAATAGAATAACCAGAAAGAGGAAAATATATAAGGCCACAACTTCAAACTGAGAAATGGAAAATCCTTGAAGCTTAGATTCAGGTAGGGCAGAAACATAGAAAATGGATTTATTAAGAACGACCAGGGTATATTTTAACAGCCAAGCTAAAACATCCGAAAGGAAGGGTACCCAATAGAATAATAGTGAAGGGATGCCCAAAAAAAGAACCGCACTGCTCAGTACCGTAACCAAAGGATTCGTCAGTAGGAAATAACTGGGAAACTGATGGAAATAGTAAATACTTAAAGGAAATGTGAATAGTTGGGCAGAAATAGAAAGAACACTTATTTGCCAGAGTTTGGTCAACAGCCAGTTTTTAGGTTGATATAATTCGTTTAAATAAGGATAGAGGTATAATATCCCAAAAATAGCCAAGTAAGAAAGCTGAAAACCAACTTCAAACAACCAGAATGGATTGATGAGTAACAGCAAAAACGCTGATGCCGCTAATACATTAATACTGTTTTTATCTCTTTGGATTAAAGTACCTATTTGAATAATGCTAAACATGAGTGTGGCTCTAGCCACACTCGGAGAAAAACCAGTAAAAAGGGCATAGGCCCACAAGCAAGAGACAATAATAAGACCGTATAGCCATTTTGTCTTTTTGTTACGGTTTAATGGGCCAAATATAAAATTTAGCATAAGCATTAGGATTCCCACATGAAGCCCTGAAACAGCCAGAATATGAATGGCACCTGCCGTGGCGTAGGCGTCGCGTACGTCTGCGTCAAGTTCGTCTTTAGTGCCTATTAGCATGGCTTCAGCCACACCTATATTGGCTTTGTCTACCAATATTTCGTGTAGTCTTTCGCTGGAAACCGTATTAAGAGCGTAGGACAATTGGAATACGGGATTTTTAGGTTTGTAACCGACTTTCGTATAATCATCTTTTCTAAGAAAGTGATGCATTTTAATTCCCCGTCTGGCTTGAAAGAGTTTATAATCAAATTCGAGGGGGTTTTTGGGACCTTCAATTTCTCTGGGAGTAGCAGCTATCAAGTAAATGTCTCCATATTTCGGTTTTAAGGTATCTTGTGAAAAGTAAAGAAGAATATCCCCTTTTGATTCTTGCCAGACACTGTCTTTTCTAACTTTATAAATTTCACCAATGGCCTTATAGGATTTTGGCTTGGTTTCTATGGCAGAATTAACTCTTATGAGATAAGCTTCAAAATCGTTTCTTTGGTTTTGAGAATTTCTATCATGAAAACTTGAAAATAGCCAGCCTATGGTTATCAAGCAGCTATAAATAGCAATGCTAAAAACCGCATTTTTCTTATGATATAAGCCTAAAAGAAGAACTATAAGGGAAACCCCAAATACTATAAATACTTGGGAAAGGGAGAGATTGAAAAATTCAAATACCAGAATGCCTAGGATAAGAAAGAGCACCAAACGAATAATAGGATAGGCTCTTAATTCCATGCTTAAGTAGATTTAGTTTAAAAGTATTGCGGCCAAATGCTAGCCATAGCTTTCCTTCTCATTCGGGAAGTCTCCAGATTTTACATCCTTAATATAACCCGTGAAGGCATTGGTCATTTCGGTATGTAGGTCGGCGTAGCGTCTTAAAAAACGAGGGCTAAAATCCTTGTTTATTCCTAACATGTCGTGAATGACCAGAATTTGTCCATCACAGCCATTTCCAGCACCAATACCCACCGTAGGGATATCAATGGAAGCGGTGACCTCTGCGGCTAATTCCTGAGGTATCTTCTCTAAAACTACACCAAAACATCCTAAATCGTTAAGAAGTTGGGCATTAGATTTAAGTAAATCTGCCTCATCTTCACTTTTTGCTCTAACCGAATATGTTCCAAATTTATAGATAGACTGCGGCGTTAAACCTAGATGACCCATTACAGGAATACCGGCACTTAAAACCCTAGAAATGGATTCTTCTATTTCTTCTCCACCTTCCATTTTTACCGCATGAGCACCTGATTCTTTCATGATCCTGATGGCCGACTTTAAAGCTTGGGTGGAGTTTCCTTGATAACTTCCAAAGGGCAAATCTACTACCACAAGAGCCCTCTTTACTCCTCTAATAACCCCTTGGGCATGATAAATCATTTGATCCAAGGTGATAGGCAAAGTGGTCTCATGACCCGCCATAACATTTGAAGCCGAATCGCCAACTAAAATTAGCTCTATACCAGCAGCATCTACAAGGGTAGCCATAGAATAGTCATAGGCGGTAAGACAAGCTATCTTGTCGCCTTGCTGTTTCATGTTGCGTAAAATGTTGGTAGTAATTCGTTTTACATCAGAATGTACAGACATAATTTACTTTAAGTTTTGTTGAAGATTGACGATTTTTTGTTCGATTGCAAATTTAATTTTGCCAATGCTATTCCGAGAAGTTTATTTTCTAGCTAACCAAATTTCAGGATCCATCTTGGTGAACTGATGCCAGACTTGAAAGTTTATTTCATACTCACCACCTTTTTCTCCGGCTATACCAATCAATTGACCGGCAATGACTTTATCCTGTAGTTTTATATTGACGGATTTCAAATTGGCGTAAACGGTGAAATATTCGCCATGCTGAATAGCTACCACATTATTCAGACCTGGAATTTGAGAAATATCAAGTACAATTCCAT
Source organism: Arcticibacterium sp. (assembly GCF_055134445.1). Classification (NCBI taxonomy): domain Bacteria; kingdom Pseudomonadati; phylum Bacteroidota; class Cytophagia; order Cytophagales; family Leadbetterellaceae; genus Arcticibacterium; species Arcticibacterium sp. Next base: position 34,071 of record NZ_JBSRVI010000034.1, on the reverse strand, counting down.
CAAAGACGGAACTTACACGTGCATTTGGAGAGGTTTGGATATCTATTCCGTTGTTGTCAACTTTTAGATTTGTTAAAATTGGGTGGTTTTTAACGCCAAACTTATCTGAGATAAAACCGTTTTGAACAGGCCAAGGAAGTTTTCTTTTATTGTTTTGAAAGGATGCCGACAAGGCGGTATTGACGACGGCCTCATTCGGAGTGGCATTGCTTACTTTTTCGGCAGATTTGCGAATAATGGAAGAAATAAGGTTATCGAGTCTTCTTATAGCTTGTTTTGAGCTTTCTATCTCTTTCCTGATATTTCTCTCCTCTTTGGATAATTGAGCTACCGTTTGGGATTGTTCTCTTTGAAGTACCGAGAGTTTCTGAGTTTCTCCTTGTTTTTGAGTTAGCACATTCTGTTTCTCATTTTTCTTTTGAGAAAGCTCTTGTTGTCTGCTCGCTAGCGTTTGAGAAACTTTATTTATTTGTCCAACCTGTATTTTCCTATTATCCGTGTATTGTTCTAAATATTTATACCTCATTACGAGGTCATTGAAGGAACGAGCAGAAAAAAGAAAACTCAATTTATTGAGCTTCCCACTAGACTTGGAGGCTATGTAAAGCATCTCTGCATATTCTTTCTTTAAAGCAGCTAACTTTTTTTGAAGTTCTTGGTTGGCCACTTCCAGCTCTCCTATTTCAGTATCTATTAAATTGATATCTTGGGAGAAGAGATCTATTTGCTTTTGTTGATTGAATATCTGCGTGTTGAGAGCTTTAACTTTTCCAATGGACGCCTTTTTTTGAGAACTGGTTTGATTGAGTACTCGCTCAGCTCTTTTAATATTTTCTAGATTTTCTTTTTTTTCCTTTTCTAATTGTTCTCGGGACTTCTGGCCACACACAGCCATACTCGCACATAAAATCGCGATTAAAAGGAAAGCTTTTTTGAAAGTGAAAACCATACCCAAAATTAAGTCAAATTTTTAAAGAAAGTGTTTTCCGCTAGAAGGCAATTATTCCTTTCTCATAACTTTTAGGAATGGCATAGGGGAATCTAAGCTGGTTATCTTGAAACTCAAACTTAGTATGTTTAAAATCAAGCGTAGAGGTTTTGATCTGGTCTCCTCTGAAGACATCAATTTTTGCAAAAATGGCGTGAGGGACAACGACCCCATTGATAACTTGAATAAAGTCCGAATAAGAGATACCAAGTTTGCTTTTTCCACCCAGGTCTTCTGCAAGAATGGTGGTTAATTTATGATTTACATTGTCAATTTGGTTCTCTATTTTAATGTTTTGAGTACGCTGAAACAAACTGGTATATAAACTATTTAATTGAACTAAATCATCGTCTTTTTTTTCAAAGGGAAGGTTACCAATAAGCAAAGACTGTAAAAGTTTAAAGTCAAAATCGAAGTTAAACTGGTTATTAAGCTCAGAAATGCTTAGTCCGTAATATTTTCTGTTAATTCTATCCATGATTAAAATGGAATCCTGTGTGATGAGGCACCTGGCGGCTTCTATGCCTACAGAAACAGAGATCCAGATGACGCTGTCTTTCTTAATATGAACATTGGCAGGGAAAGATTGAGATAGGTTTTCGGACTGAAAGTCTATTTTACTTTTAAGTTTAAGATAATCAAAGTCAGATTCGCTTATCGTTAATGTTGCTGGCTTTCCTTGAATAGCCGTTGAGTCCATATTAGAAATATCGGATTTTGGAAGCTCAGCAATAGATTTTTGGATCTTACCTCTTTTACAGGAAAATTGAAAAATAAGAAGTGTAAGTGCAAATAAAAGACGGGTTGATTTTGATATCATGAAGGCGGTTACTCGATGTATTGCTGTTTTAATATTTTTTCGTCAATGTTTTTGCTGTTCTCTCCCAGTTCTTTTGCTTTTTTCCATTGCTCAATGGCTTGTGTAACATCACCTAGCTTAAAAAGTATGTCGCCATAATGTTCTAATACCGTTCCGTTCACATTTTTGGAATACAACACGGCACTTTCAATAACCTCTTTGGCGTGTTGATAGTTTTCATTCTTAAATAATACCCAAGCCCTAGTGTCCAAATAGTCGACGTTCCCTGGTGCTAAACTCACCAGTTTTTCGGTCATGGATGCTGCTTTATCAAGATTTCTACCTCTTAAGGCTAAATAATAACTGTAATTATTAAGAACGGGCAAGTAGCCTGCATCCATCTTCAAAACCTCTTCAAAGGCCTTCTCAGACGCAGTGTATTGCTTAGTAGCATTATAGGAGTCTCCTAAAAGCGACAAAATATGTTTTAGAAGTTCAGTATTGTCAAAAGATAAATTTCTGGCTTCTTCTAGGGCATAAATGGCGTCATCATAATTTTTGGCTAAAACATTTCCGTAGCCATTGTGATACCAAAAGAATGCCTGATTAGGAAAATATTCTGCGGCTAAACCTGCATCTCTAATCAAAGCTGGCGTATCATTTAACTTCGTATCAAGCTCCACTATGGCTAACCAAACTTCAAATACTGATTTATCAAATTCTATGGACTTTAAGTAGCTTTCACGGGCTTCTTCAAGTCTGCCTTTTTTCATCCTAAGGTCACCCATGATAACATATGATCCTGCTAGTTTAGGATCTATGTCAATAAGTTTTTGAGTCAGAGAAATGGCGTTATTGATATTCTCTGTGTCGGGCTTGGTTTCTACGAGTTTAACGAAGGAGCTTAAAACCTTAAGCTTAATGTTAGATTCTAAAGATGGATTTTGAAATGCAAGCTGTAATTCCGTATTACAGGCACCTATGTCACCCTGTCGTCTGTAAATGTCAGCCAATAAAACATGCCCCTCGGCTAGGTTTGGGTCTTTTTGTAAATAATCTTTTAGTAACTTTTCTGCGTCCTCTAGTTTTTGATTACCCATCATTATTTGAGCCTGATTTAGAACATAATCAGGATCTAAAGGTTGGTTTTCAATAAGCCTGGTTCCTTCTTTTATGGCGGCTTCTACTTTATTCTGCCTAAGAAAAAGTATTTGTTTTCTATGGGAGATTTCTTCATCTGCACCAATATTTTTCTCAACTTGATTGTACAGTTTAATGGCTTGGTCATACTCCTCTTGGCTAATATAAATGTCACTAAGTAGAATATAAGATGAAATATCTAATGGGTTCTTTTTGATGACCTTCTTATAAAGGTCTATAGCGGCAGTATAATCTAATTGACGTGTAAGTATGTTGGCATAAAACTTTTGATAGTAGGTGTTTTCTTTGTCCAGTTCTAAAGTGCTTTTTGCTGCAGTAGATGCCGCGTTAAGGTTGTTTAATTGTTCATATGCCTTACTGAGCATGTGGTACATGCCAGCTGTGGGTTTAAATTTCTTAATAACAGCTTGAAACATTTCGGCAGATTTGGCATAATTCTCGGCAGTATATTCTTTCATGGCATCGATAAATAGCGACTCAGAGTTTATCTCTTGTTCATCTTTTACGCCATTGGTAGAGGCACCTTGAGCCATAGAAAATAATGGCAAAAGAAATGCAAGAAGTAAGAAATATGCTTTAGCCATTAATGGTTATGTTTTTATCAATTTAAGAGAAGTCTATTGATAGGATACAATTGATAGGATACAATAGTTCTGCCAAATCAGAACGCAAAGTAGCTTATTTTGTTACAATTCGCCAAAATATCATTTAATAGACCGTTGAGGAGGAGAAATGTCGCTTTTTTATACAAATTTGTAGAAAGAAAGATTTGTTAACGACTTAAGACGAAAATGGCCAAAAGCAAACACAAAAAGACCCCTATTAAAAATCAACTTAGTCAAAAAGCAGTTCCACCATTAGACACATTTGAAATAGACAAGAAATGGGTGCTATTGATAATGTTAGCGGGTGTTTTCTTGGCTTACGCCCAAATTTGGGGCAATGGCCTTGTCTGGGACGATGACCCCTACATTACCCTTAATGATGCCGTTAAAAACTTTGATTTAAACGCTCTTTTAACGGGATTCCATGTGGGTAATTTTCACCCAATGACCATGCTTACTTTAGCCGTAGAATATGCCATAGTGGGCGAAAGCCCTTGGTTGTATCATTTTAATAACCTTGTACTGCATAGTTTAAATAGCTATTTGGTATATCTCTTAATAAGCCGATTAAATAAAAACTTTTGGGTGGCCATCTTGACCGCCGGTTTTTTCGCTCTCCATCCGTTACATGTGGAGTCTGTGGCATGGGCTGCAGAAAGAAAGGATGTACTCTACACCCTGTTTCTTTTATTGTCTTTCTTGACTTATTTAAACTATCAGACTTCCAAAAATAAAGTTCAGTATGGTCTCTCGATACTGTTTTTTATACTTTCTTGTTTTTCAAAAGGTATGGCTGTGGTGTTGCCTGCTCTATTAATAATTACTGATTGGTGGTTTTTGGATAAGAAACTGAGTGTTAAAAACCTTTTAGATAAGATTCCTTTTTTCGTGGTGACTTTGACATTTGCATACATTGCCACCACAGCCCAAAAAGATGCTGGGGCAGACGCTACTTCGGTTATTTCTGCGGCTTATACGGTATCTGAAAGAGCCAGGATTGCTTGTTACTCCTTTTTATTTTATTGGGTCAAAACCATTTTTCCAAGTACGCTACTGCCTTTTTACCCTTATCCTGGAAAACCAAATGGTGCCATTCCTGGGATATTTAATCTTGCTGCTTTTGTGTTGCCTATCTTTTTAGGAGTGGTCTATTTTTTAGGAAGGAAGAATAAGAAAATATGGTGGGCTGTCGCTTTTTTCACTATTGCCATTTCGACGGTATTACAGATTTTACCGGTGGGAAGTGCTATCGTAGCTGATAGGTATTACTACTTATCCTCTATAGGACCTTTATTTTTAATAAGTCTTTTCTTAGCCAAAGGAATACAGAAATCGCCTTCTTGGAAGTTTTTCAGTTTTGCTCTTTTGGCGGTATGTGCTCTTTTAAGTTTTGTGCAAGTGCCACATTGGAAAAATGGATATACACTCTTTAAACCTGCGGAGAAAGTATACCCACAAGATGCGATGGTTTTAAGCAATATTGGCTGGTATCATTTGAGAGAAAAGGAGTTTCCTATGGCTAAAGAATATCTTACCCGTGCCGACAATAATGGATTTAAAAATGCCGATGTATGCCGTACTATTGCTTCCATGTATATTGACGAAGAGCAGTTTGATTTAGCCATCCCTTATATTGAAAGGGCATATAATTATATGCCTATAAATAACAGGACAGACTGGCTTATGGCCTTAGCTCTAAGTAAAACAGAAAGAAATGAAGAAGCTTACCAATATGCTAAATTGGCAGCGGAAGCCGAGCCTGAAAATTTTGAATATGTCAATACCTATGGTTCAGTTTTGTCTGCGATTGGTCGTGGAAATGAGGCAAGGGCTATTTATGATAAATTGCTAAAAGAAAACCCTGACAACTTGGATTTAATTTTAAATCGTTCTTTTAGCTATAGACAAGAAGGTAATTTGGCAAAGGAAATCGAAGGCTTAAAGGCCCTAATTACTAAAGACCCTACTTATCTGGTGGCTTATAAAAATATTGGATTGAGTCTAGCGGAGTCTGGAAAGAATGACGAGGCTATTGCTTATTGGGAAAAGGCCGCGGAACTAGATCCTAGTGGAGATTATGAATATAATATTGGTATAAACCACGCCAACAGAGGCTTAATTCTCGATGCTATAGCATGGTATAAAAAAGCGGCAAAAAAAGGAAAAATAGAAGCCGTTGATATTCTAAACCAAAATGGTGTGGCATTCTAGAATAACAGTATAGATAAGACCGTTAACAGCCTTATCTATACTGTTCTATTATCCTAAAAAGAGCTTTTTGTGTTTTAAGGTTTGGGAAAAATGGATAAATCTGCTCGTGGGCGTCAAAGTCTAGATTTAAACCATCTTGAAGATACTTGTAGGCCTCGTTATACGTGCCATCATAAACCAAATAAACGGTAGCTCTATAATATAAATCAGCGTCTCCCGGCACTTCTTCAATGGCATTAAAGATGATCTCAAAGGCTTTTTGATACTCTTTTTGTTCAAAATATAGTAAAGACCAATTTAGCCAAACATCTATATTCTCTGAATCCAAATTTGCGGCATGGTTATAGGCTTCTATACTAGACATCATGTTTCCTAGACGGGCTTCTATATCTGCCTGTAATAACCAATAATCACTGTTGGTTTCATTCAGCTTTGTAGCTTTTTTAGCGAAATGAATGGCCTCAATCCACTTTTTTTGTTCGTAAAGTACGGCTCCCATTCCGTACCATGCTTCGTCCCATTTTTCATCTATTTCGGTTGCTTTTTTGTAATTATTAAAAGCCGCCAAGAAATCGCCCAGTTTTTCATGACTAGACGCCAAGTAGGTCAAAACTTCAGCGGAAGGTTTTTCAAGCTCAAGGGTCTTCTGATAAGCTTCTTGAGCTTTTTCATAGTTTTCCTCGTTCATATAGTTATGACCAAGGTTAAACCAGCCGCTCGCAAAATCGTCTTTTATGACCACAGCAAAATCAAAGGCTCTTATAGCGTCAGGATATTGTTTTAGTCGGCTTTGAGCTAAACCTAAACAATACCATGCATAGTGAGAGTAAGGGTTTGTGTCTGTCAATCCCTTGAAGTAGGCAATGTTTTCTTCTAGTTTATTGAGGTATTCAAGATTATAAATAAGCTCCAAATAGGCTATTTCATTGTCGTACCCCAGAGCTATTGCTTCTTTATAGTTCACTACTGCAGTTTCAAAATCCCCAAGATTTTGGAAGGTTTGAGCCAGTTGGAAATATATGTCGTCTTTCTGGTCAGAAAGCATTAGCGTTCTTTCTAAAATCTCTAAAGCAGAATGATGCTCGCCCATAAGATTATAGATGACGCCTTTCATGTATAGAATTTCGGTGTCTGCTGGGAAAAAAGTAGCAGCCTTTTCTAGCAATTCTAAACCTTCTTCATACTCAAATTCATTCACATGAAGCTGAGTCCTATTTAATAGGAGTTCCAGAGAATAAGGATATTGGTCCAAACCCAATTGACATGCTTTTTTAGCTAAAACCCAATCTGATTTTTCAAGATAAAACTCAGATAAGGACTCATATATGTCTTCGTTCAGGTAATGCGATTCATTGTTTAGAACCATTTCCTCAAACTTCTTGGCGGTTTGGCTTATGCCTTTATCCTCGATGTCGTCAAAATTGTCGTTAAACTCAATATTCATTTAAAATGGTCTGCTGTTTTGAGAATATTACCTCGTCATGAAATTAAAATTAATTATTTTATGATGAGATTTCAACACTTAGAAACTAATTTATTTAAAGGATTTCCAGTTCGAAGTGGTCATTTCCAGCCCTTTTAAGCTTGAAAGTTCAAAATAAAGACGTTTTAATTTGCGAATAGCTACCTCAATCTATTTGTTTCGCATAATTATTAGGCCTTAGAGCTAAAAAAAGCAATGACCAAGAATATACTTTTAATGGAAGGGCCAGACTCAAAGGGCCTTGTTTATCATGTTACCAAAGTACTTTATAAAAACGAGTGTAACATTATTAATCAGGATGAATATGTTAGCCCGGCGGGTCAATTTTTCATGAGGACGGAGTTTGAAAGTGATAAAAACTTTGATGCCGAGATTGTCATTTCCGATCTTAGAAAAAGGGTTCCCAATGAGGAAATCAAATTTAGATTAAACCCTAAAAAGAAAAAGGACATTGTGATTTTGTGTACCAAAGAACATCACTGTCTTTCTGATTTACTTACCAGATATCATTTTGGAGAACTGGATGCTAATATTTTGGCGGTCATTAGCAACTATGATACTTTGGAGCCCTACGTCAACAAATTTGATATACCCTTTCATTACCTTAGTTGTGAAGGCCACAGTAGGGAAAGTCATGAATTGGAGATTTTGAAAGTCGTCAATCAGTATCAACCAGAGTTTTTGGTTTTAGCCAAATACATGAGGATTTTGACCCCCTATTTTGTAGCCAAGTTTTCAAACAAAATTGTCAATATTCACCACTCCTTTTTGCCCGCATTTATTGGTGCCAATCCATATAAACAGGCTTTCGATAGGGGTGTGAAAATTATTGGTGCAACGGCACATTTTGTAAATAATAATTTGGACGAAGGACCAATAATTGCTCAAGACGTCAAAAAAGTTGACCACAGATTCACTTCTAAAGATATGTCAAGAGAAGGGAAGGATGTAGAGAAAACGGTGCTTACCAAAGCCTTAAAACTAGTCTTCAACGACCGCGTTTTTATTTTTGGCAACAAGACCATTATTCTTTAAAAGAAAAAGCCTAACCTTAAAACAAAGGGAGAATCTCCGCCACCGAGGCCTTGGGGTGACACAAAACCCTTTCCATAGGATTGACCTATATTATACATTACAGAAATAAAACTTCCGTATTGTTCTCTCGTGCGACCTTGGTACATGCCAAGTCCAATGAGTGGAGAGCCTTCCCATTTTTTTGGAATTTCTCCTGTAATAACTTGATCTCTATCAAAAGAATAAAATTGGGTAATAGGAGCATTTATGATTTCATATTCTGCATGAGCAAAAAAGCTTCTCCAGATCGGTTGACGAATGAAAACTCTTGGGCCAAACATGGCTACGCCTTTGCCCTGACTATAATTTCCCTGATATATAAACGTTCCGCCTAATCCAGCTACCGTACCGCTTTCGTTAAGCTCATACCCAGCCATAGGAGAAAGGTCTGCGTAAAATGCTCCGAAAAAACCTAACCAGACATTTCCTCCAAAATGAAGATTTTCTTTAAAATTAGATTTAGGTTGTTCAAAGTAAATCGGCTTTTCTTCCTCTGGCTGAGGCATTTCTTGAGAAAAAGCTTGGAAGCCTAAAAGGAAGATGAATAAGGTGATAAGTGATCTTAGCATTAATAATGGTTATAGTTGATGCTAATAACGCAAAATCTAAGCGAGTTATTGATTTATTTGAGGTAGAATCTATTTGAGCTTATGACAAGATGAAGCCCAAAATAACCTATTGCTGCAAGAACCAGTGTTATTTTGGGCTTTTCCTAATGACGTAGACCTTAAAAAATTAAGGCTACTGGAAGTTACTTTTTAAGCATATGTGGTATAGGCTCTTCGTCCGTAAAAAACCACTACTATGAAACATACCAATGGAACTATAAATGATAAGTTTACGGAAGCGTTATCAATGATAGAAGCCTGAACCAGTGGTAATAATGCCCCACCACCAATAGCGGCAACTAGTCCAGCTGCTCCTAGCTTAGCGTCGTCTCCCACTCCTTTTAATGCAATACCATAGATGGTAGGAAACATTAAAGACATACATCCAGAAACTCCAACAATGAAGTACATACCCATTTCTCCCCCTATAAATATGACTGGAAGTAAGAATAGAATGGCCAAAGTGGCTAAAACCATTAATAGAAAGCCAGGTTTCATAAATTTCATTAGGAAGGTGAAAATAAACCTACTGACCGCAAAAAGTACCAAGGCATAGATTTGCATCCCGCTGGCTTTTTCTGCCGCCTCAGCCTCTATCATGCTTGAATTCATATATACTTCTGTACCGTATTGAACAATAAATGTCCACATGGCTATTTGAGCACCTACATAAAAAGCTTGTGCTATTACACCTTCTTTATATCTGCCGTTTTTCATTAATCGCTGAAAAGTGCCTTTGATGTCCAAGCCTTTAGAGCTGTCGACTTCTTTGTATTCGGGCATTTTATAAATTAGAAACAGTACAAACATGATTATCAAGACTAAACCGATGATAACATATGGACCTTTGACAATTTCTAAATCTGCCATTTTTATCACATTAAAGTCTGTAGTAGAAAGTTCAGCACGTTCCAGCGTGCCCATTTTGTTCATTTTGCCTAAAATGAAATTTGTGGCAATGTATGCCCCAGTAATAGAGCCAATAGGATTAAAAGCTTGAGCTAGATTTAATCGTTGTGTACTAGTTTCTTCTTCTCCCATGGCAAGGATATAAGGGTTTGCACTGGTTTCTAAGAAGCTTAAACCGCAAGTCATGATAAAATAGGCGACTAAGAAAACTTGGAAAATTCCTAACTGAGCTGCAGGAATGAAAGCCAAACATCCCAGTCCATAAAGTGCAAGGCCAATCAAAAGGCCCTTTTTATAAGTGTATTTTTTAATGAAAATAGCTGCGGGAATAGCCATTAAGCAGTATCCACCATAAAAAGCAACCTGCACAAAAGTGCTGATGGTTTGGCTTTGATTAAAAATAGTTCCGAAAGCTTTTACCAGAGGATTGGTAATGTCATTGGCAAATCCCCACAAAGCGAAAAGGCTTGTGGTCAGAATGAAAGGGATGATAGGAGTTTTCTTTAGCATTTTAATTAGGGTTATTCATGCTAAAATAGAAATTCTATTTGAATCCAAGATCTATTGCTCTCGAATCTGCTCAATTTGCATCAGGAAATGCAAAAGGAGTAATAGAGGAAGCTAAATCTTGAAATAAATTTTTATCTCAAGATTTAGTATCTATTTAACTCAATGGCGGTTTAAACTCCAGTAAAAGTAAAAGGTGTAATAGCCTTTAGCTCGTATTTTACTTTGTCAGAAATGTCTAAAGACTCTATAAACTCTTTGATAGACTTTTCTGTAATCTTTTCGTTTTTACGCGTTAAGTCTTTCAAGGCTTCGTAAGGTTTTGGGAAGCCTTCTCTTCTTAATACCGTTTGAATGGCTTCAGCCACTACTGCCCAATTGTTTTCTAAATCTCGGTCTATGGCTTCTTTGTTCAACTGTAATTTGCCAATTCCTTTTTCCAAAGATTTAAGAGCAATTATGGCATGACCTATCGGGACACCTACGTTTCTAAGAACAGTAGAGTCTGTCAAATCTCTTTGTAGTCTAGATATAGGTAGCTTGGCAGAAAAGTGTTCTAATAAGGCATTGGCTACACCTAAGTTTCCTTCTGCATTTTCAAAATCAATTGGGTTTACCTTATGAGGCATGGCAGATGAACCTATTTCACCTGCTTTGATTTTTTGCTTGAAATATTCCATCATTACATATGTCCAGATGTCTCTTGAGAAATCTATCAATATGTTGTTGATGCGTTTTAAGGCGTCAGAATATGCCGCGAAATTATCGTAATGCTCTATTTGTGTTGTTTTCTGGCTTCTGCTAATACCAAGAATGTTGTTCACAAAGTTATTTCCAAATTCAACCCAGTCGTGCTCAGGGTAGGCCACATGATGGGCGTTGAAATTTCCAGTGGCTCCGCCAAACTTTGCAGAAAAAGGAATAGCTTTTAACTGGTCAAATTGTACAGATAAACGTTCTACGAAAACAGCCATTTCTTTTCCTAATCTAGTAGGGGAGGCTGGCTGGCCGTGTGTCTTTGCTAACATAGATATGTCTGCCCATTCGGTTGAAAGAGCAGAAAGGTTTTCAACAATTCCTTCAATAGCTGGGAAGAGCACTTTTTCAGAGGCGTCTTTAAGCGATAAAGGGATAGAAGTATTATTGATGTCTTGTGACGTAAGTCCAAAGTGAATAAATTCAGAAAAGGAAGCAATATCCATTTTCTCAAACCTCGCTTTAATAAAATATTCTACCGCTTTTACATCGTGGTTCGTCACCTGTTCGGTCTCCTTTATTTCTAAAGCATCGGCCTCACTAAAGTTTTCATAGATAGCTCTAAGGGCAGGGAAAAGGGCTTTGTTAAAGTCAGTTAACTGCGGTAAAGGCTTTTCACAAAGGGCTATGAAATACTCAATCTCAACTTTGACACGATAATGAATCAGGCCAAATTCAGAAAAGAAAGGAGCAAGGCTCTCCGTATGGCGTCTATATCGACCGTCTACAGGAGAAATGGCCGTAAGGGAATTTAAATGCATGCTATTATTATTAAGTTGCGAAATTACTAAATTGCCAAGAATAACAACCCTAAACTTAAAATTGAAATGGAGACAACAAACTTTATCGGCGAGATTGTCGGGACATTTATGCTGATACTTTTTGGCGGAGGTGTAAACGCTAATACTTCTTTAGCAAAAACTTATGGAAATAATTCTGGCTGGATAGTCACCGCCACAGGTTGGGGCTTTGCCGTTGCTTTGGGTGTTTTTGTCGCACAAAAATTTGGGAGCCAAGGTGCACACTTAAATCCTGCCGTTACGATTGGCTTGGCGGTACACAGCGGAGACTATGCTAATGTTGCATCATTTATTCTTGCTCAGTTTATTGGTGCTTTTTTAGGAGCCACTATGGTTTGGTTGATGTATTTGCCACATTGGAAAGAAACAAATGATCAAGGAACAAAACTTGGGATCTTTTGTACTGGCCCGGCGGTACCACATACCTTAGGGAATATTCTCAGTGAGGTTATTGGAACTTTTGTTTTAATTATAGGTGTGATGTCTATTTATGCGGAGGCAGATTCTGGATTGAAGCCACTTTTGGTTGGGATTTTGGTTTGGGGTATAGGTCTTTCTTTAGGAGGGACTACGGGTTATGCTATAAATCCTGCTAGAGATTTAGGACCGAGAATAGCTCATGCCGTATTGCCAATTGCAGGAAAAGGTGGTAATAACTGGTCTTACGCATGGATTCCGGTAGTTGGTCCTATTATAGGCTGTATTATTGCCGCATACTTTTTGATAGCTTTTGGCTTATAATTTGGCTGATATTTTTAGGAATAAATTATTAATTGTATATTTGACACTTATTATTGAAAATTAACTTAAGATAAATTATAAATGAGTCATTTAAATTTAACCCTTGGAGACAAAGAGTTCTTCCCTTTTGTGAAAGAACCAATAAAATTTGAAGGTAAAGAGTCGGACAACCCGATGGCCTTTAAGTTTTATGATGAAAACAGAATAGTGGCAGGTAAAACCATGCGTGACCACTTGAAGTTTGCAGTTGCTTACTGGCATACTTTCTGTGGAACTGGTGGAGACCCTTTCGGTCCTGGAACAAAGGCTTTTCCATGGGACAGCAATGCCAACGCCATGACAGCTGCTCATGAGAAAATGGATGCAGCGTTTGAGTTTTTTACAAAGCTAGGTGCTGGATGGTGGTGTTTTCACGATGTGGATATGTCTCCAGAAGGGAACTCTTTGAAAGAATATGAGAGCAACATGGCTACCATAGTAGCCTATGCTAAGCAGAAACAAGCAGCTTCTGGTGTGAAGTTACTTTGGGGTACAGCCAACCTTTTCTCTAACCCAAGATACATGAATGGTGCTTCTACTAACCCTAATTTTGAGGTTGTGGCTCATTCTGGATTGCAAGTAAAAACTTGTATTGATGCTACAATCGAACTTGGTGGTACTGGATATACTTTCTGGGGAGGTAGAGAAGGTTATATGTCACTTTTGAATACCAACACTAAAAGAGAATTGGATCACTTAGGTCAGTTTTTAAGAACGGCTTCTGAGTACGGAAGAAAGCAAGGGTTTACGGGTAAGTATTATATCGAGCCTAAACCAGCAGAGCCATCTAAGCATCAGTATGATTTTGATGCTCAAACGGTAATTGGCTTTTTGAAAGCTCAAGGTCTAGATAAAGATTTTGCTATCAACGCAGAGGTTAATCACGCGACATTAGCGGGTCACACTTTCGCTCACGAATTACAAATGTCTGTGGATGCTGGCATGTTAGGTTCTATTGATGCTAACCGTGGGGATTACCAAAACGGATGGGATACAGACCAATTCCCAGTAGACCTTTATGAGGTTACGGAGTCTATGTTGGTTATCTTAGAAAATGGAGGATTTACTACTGGCGGAATAAACTTTGATGCTAAGACTAGAAGAAACTCGACAGATCTTGAGGATATCTTCATTGCTCATATTGGCGGAATGGATGTTTTTGCTCGTGCTCTTTTGATTGCGAACGATATATTGACCAAATCTCCTTACAAGAAGATGAGAACAGACAGATATGCTTCTTTTGATGCGGGTAATGGTGCCAAATTTGAAAATGGCGAGTTGAGCCTTGAAGATTTAGCTAAGATTGCTCATGAAGTAGGTGAGCCAGCTCAGATTAGCGGCAAACAAGAATTGTTTGAGATGATTATCAACCAGTATATTTAAGGTTAGATAAACTTGATTTATATGCAAAATCCCGACTTGAATTTCAAGTCGGGATTTTCTTTTTAAAAGCTTTTATTACCAAATGTTCTTTAAATCGTCGGGCTGATATTGATAATTTCTATCTTCAAAAGTGGTGTTTAATGGCTTTTTAAGTTTCAGCTCATCCGATTTTTTAAAGAGTTTCATCAGAAGTGCCACTGGAGTCAATATCACAAAAAAGATAATGGATAGTAAAATGGTGCCATTGATTTTGCCCATAAACTCGGCGAGTTTGAGCCAGAATTTTATTATCAAATCTGCAAAAAAGCCTGATAATAATCCTAAGATACCAACGGCACTAGCAGTATATAATAACCACTGGGCTTTGAAGATGAAAAATAGGACTAAAAACCCTACTACTATGGACAGTATGATTTCTGATTTATTTTGTTTTTCCATTCTAGAATAATGTGTAGATGAACGGTGCTAAGGAAGAGCCACCACCAATGACAAGCAATACGCCAATCAGAAGCAGAACAATAATAACGGGGGCGAGCCACCATTTTTTTCTTTCGGAAAGAAAATGCCATAAGTCTTTAATGAATTCCATGCTATGTGTTTTGGTCTCCTTTCCCCAAAAAAGAAGCGTATTTGTTTGACCATTCGGGGTGGTTTTTATTTCAATCAAGGGCAAACTCCTCTTGCCATTTATCTTTTTCTAGCCATTCTGGCTGTTGTGTTTTATCAAAAATATAGTTACCTATCACAAGATAGTCCATTTCTGTTCTCATAAGGCACTTATAAGCATCCTGCGGAGTGCAAACAATGGGCTCGCCTCTTACATTGAAACTGGTATTAACGACAACGCCTATGCCTGTTTCTTTTTTAAAATCCGAGATAAGCTGATAATACCTTGGGTTCGTCTCTTCATGCACTGTTTGTATTCTTGCGGAGTAATCGATATGCGTTATAGAAGGTAAATCGGAACGCAGAAAATATAGCTTGTCCATTAAAGGCAAATCCGCATAATTTTCTGGGGTTTTATTTCTTCTACTTTCCTGAACACCATGAACTAAAAGCATATACGGAGATATGGTTTTACATTGAAAATACTCTTCTACATCTTCTGACAAAACAGAAGGGGCAAATGGTCTGAAACCTTCTCGATATTTAATTTTAAGATTAAGCTTTTTCTGCATTTCAGGGTTTCTAGGGTCTCCTAAAATACTTCTTGAACCTAAAGCACGAGGACCAAATTCCATTCTTCCCTGAAACCAACCAATAACGTTGCCTACAGAAATTAATTTTGCAGTCTTTTCTGATAATTCATCAAAACTTTCAAAGAACGAATATGGTGCATCATATTTTTTTGCCATTAGTTTGATATCCAAGCCTGAGAACTCAGGCCCAAGATAAGAACCCTGCATAGCATCAATTTTAGTTTTATCTATAATTCTATCTTGGTTAAAATAGATATGATGTGCTGCTAATGCAGCACCTAATGCACCTCCAGCATCTCCAGCAGCGGGTTGAATATAAACGTTTTTAAAAATACCGGCATCTTGCAGTTTCCCGTTAGCTACACAATTTAAAGCTACACCTCCTGCCAAAACTAGGTTGTCACTTTTAGTTAATCTTTGTGCTTCTTTTGCCATCAGAATAACTATTTCTTCGGTTATTTCCTGAATGGCGAGACCAAGGTCACAGTGGTGTTGTTCCAGTTGTGCTTCAGACTCTCTTTTAGGAAAACCAAAAAGCCCTTCCCATTTGTCATCATAAACCATTTTTAAGCCAGTGGCATATCTGAAGTATTTCTGGTTGAGCCAAATAGAACCATCCTCAAATACTTCAACGATTTCACTTTTTATAATAGATTTATATTTTTTAACTTCTTCAGAGTTTGAGCGACCGTAGGGAGCAAGTCCCATAAGTTTGTATTCCCCAGAGTTCACTTTAAAGCCTAAGAAATAGGTAAAAGCAGAATATAAAAGCCCAATAGAATGAGGGAATTTTAACTCCTTCAAGATACTGATGTCTTTCCCTTTTCCATATCCAATAGATGCCGTGGCCCATTCGCCCACGCCGTCGAGCGTCATAATGGCTGCTTCTTCGTAAGGAGAGGGATAAAATGCACTAGCGGCATGTGAGAGATGATGTTCAGGAAAAAGCTCCTTTACTTTTTTTCTGTCATATTCACCAATATTAGAAAAACCCATTTTTAGGGTTTTCTTAAGGAACATTTTTTCCTTTAACCAAACAGGCATAGCCAACAAAAAGGATTTTAAACCGGAAGGAGAAAAAGCGTAGTATGTTTCTAGAAGGCGTTCCATTTTAAGCAATGGTTTGTCATAAAACACGATGGCGTCTAGATCTGAAAGTTCAAGCCCTCCGTACTCCAAACAGTGTTTGATGGCCTCAGTAGGAAATCCAGCGTCTTGTTTTTTTCTGCTGAATCGCTCTTCTTGGGCAGCGGCTATTATTTTGCCGTCTTCTATTAAAGCTGCTGCGGAATCATGGTAGTACGCAGATATTCCTAAAATTTTCAACATTGGCTAAAATTAATTAGTCAGTTTAATGGGATATAAAAAAACGAAATCTGAAGCGTAGTATTAAGAAAAGTGTGAAAATATGTTACCCTAATTAACGCTTTATTAGCTAAGATAATGGATTTTAGCTAATTCTACTCCAATTTAATCTGGGAGTCTTTTTCTTATCGATGAAAGCCTTAATCATAGCATATTGTTTTTTCCCGAGGTATGGATCGTCATCTAGGATTTCTAGTGCAGATTCTCTGGCAAATTTCAGAATAGCCCCGTCAGTGGCTAAATTAGCTATTTTTAGATCCATGAGACCACTTTGCTGGGTTCCAGACATATCTCCGGGTCCTCGAAGCTCTAAGTCCACCTCTGATATTTGGAAGCCGTCGTTCGTTTCTACCATAGTCTCAATTCTTTTTCTTGACTCCCTAGAGAGTTTAAAGTCGGTCATTAAGATACAGTACGACTGTTCTGCACCACGGCCCACTCTTCCTCTTAACTGATGGAGCTGAGCTAAACCAAAACGCTCTGAATTTTCAATAACCATTAAACTGGCGTTGGGGACATTTACACCTACTTCAATCACTGTAGTGGCTACCATGATATTTGTTTCCCCTTTGACGAAACGCTGCATTTCGTATTCTTTATCCTTGGGCTTCATTTTACCATGAACGATACTTAAAGCATTTTGTGGAAAAGCTCTTGCAATGCTCTCATAGCCGTCCATCAGGTTTTTGAAATCCATCGTTTCTGATTCTTCTATAAGTGGATAAACAATATAAACCTGTCTTCCTTTTAATATTTCTTCTCTAATAAACTGAAATACTTCCAGCCTTTTAGAGTCGTATCTATGAACCGTTTTGATGGGTTTTCTGCCAGCAGGAAGTTCGTCAATAACAGAGACGTCTAAATCCCCATAAAGCGTCATGGCTAGCGTTCTGGGTATGGGTGTAGCAGTCATGACTAAAATGTGCGGATGAATTTCTTTGTTTTTATTCCAAAGTTTAGCTCGCTGGGCTACACCAAAACGGTGCTGCTCATCAATAACACATAGTCCTAAATTCTGAAATTGGACTTTATCTTCTATTAAGGCATGGGTGCCAATAATGATATTAAGGGTGCCGTTTAGTAGCCCTTCATGTATTAGAGTTCTCTCTTTTTTCTTAGTGGAGCCTGTAAGTAGAGCTATTCTCAGTCCAATTTTTTCGGCAAATTCACTCAAGCCATGAAAGTGCTGGGTGGCAAGAATCTCCGTAGGTGCCATTAAACAGCACTGAGCCCCACCATCAATAGCCATAAGCATACAAATAAAGCTAACGATGGTTTTTCCGGAACCCACATCACCTTGAAGCAAACGGTTCATTTGCATTTGAGATTTGAAATCAAAGAATATCTCCTTAATAACCTTCTTTTGAGCATTGGTTAATTCAAAAGGCAAATGCTCGGTATAAAACCTAGTCAGTAATTCTGTTTTTGTGAAGAGATGACCTTCAAACTCATTTTTACGAAGTAACTTTTGATTGATCAGCGAAAGCTGATTGTAAAATAACTCTTCAAATTTAAGTCTCCTTCGGGCATGCTTGACATGATTATAGTCTTTGGGATGGTGGATTAATTGATAAGCCTGCCAACGTGGGATCATCTTGAATTTCACCAATAAACTTTCAGGCAAGTTTTCTGGAACATTATTTCCAATATCTCTTAATGCATTTTGTGTTATTTGACCAAGAACTTTACTATCGATAAATTTTTTGCGAAGTTTTTCGGTAAGGGAATATACGGGTTTTAATCCCGTTGCCTTTTCAGTTGATGGAGTTAGGGCGTTTATTTCTGGATGACTGAAATTAAATGCGTGGCCAAAAATAGTGGGTTTGCCATAAACAATGTATTCTGCTCCTACCACTAATTTTTTTTCCACCCATCTGATACCTTGAAACCAAATGAGCTCTACGGTGCCGGTGCCGTCTGAAAAATTGACAACGAGTCTTTCTTTTCTTCCAGTGCCGGCTTTATGAATATTGGTAATCTTTCCTTTTAGTTGGGCACTGTCCAGGTCTTCTGAAAGAGCGGAAATATGATGGAATTTGCTCCTGTCTTCATATCTGAAGGGATAATACTCTAATAAATCTGCATAAGTGAAGATACCCAACTCCGTATTTAGGAGGCTGGCTCTGGAAGTGCCGACCCCTGGGAGGAAATCAATTTTTTTTTCTAAAACGGAGTACATAAGACAAAAATAGAAAGGCTTTGGTAATTTCACGCAGAATCATAATACCAGCATGACAAAATACTACAAAGAACGAATTGAAAAGGAGAAGATAAACCTTTCGGAGTTAAACGTTAAAAATAATAATACTTCTAATATAAGGCTAGCGGCTATTATTTTAGGCTGCATATTACTTTATTTCTTATTTAAGACGTCCGCTTTGATTGCCTTTTCTGCCATTTTATTGATTTTGGCTGGATTTTACTTTTTGGTCAGATATCATGAGAAGATACAAGAGGAGGTTTTGTTAAAGGAGGTTTTGATTTCCGTTTTAGAAAATGAATTAGAAGTTAGCTCTGGCGGAAAGAATAAATATGGGAATGGTATAGCGTTTAGTGATGAACGCCACGATTACAGTGCAGACTTAGATGTATTTGGTGGTTTTTCTCTATTTCATTTAACCAACAGGGCTAGAACGCAATGGGGTAAAGAGGTATTGGCAAAGTCTTTTCTTGAAGTGCCCACTTTAGAGACGATTTTAAAAAGGCAAGAAGCCGCGAAGGAGCTTGCAGAAAAGGCCATCTGGCGTCAAAATTTTCAGGCCTCACTTTTTGAACTATCCGACGCTCCTGTGGGGGAATTAGAAAACTTGGTAGAGCCGCCTAAAATAAAACTTGAAGGACTTATTAAGTACTATGCTTTCTTGAAATGGATTTTTGTGGCGGGCGTTATAATAGCCTTTTATCGATATGGGGTCAATAATGGAATGCTAGCCTTAGTGGCACTCTTAGGACTTAATTTTTCCTTGGTAGGTCTAAATAAAAAAGTGACAGAGCCTTATTTCAGGATAATCAAGGGACTAAGCAGGGATATGGCAAAGTACAAAACTGGGACTCAAATGGTTTTGCAGGAAACCTGGCAGAGTGAGATATTAAAAAAAGCTCATGATTTACTCCCAATTGACGGTAAAAACCCGATAGAAGAGTTTCAGTTAATTTCTACTAAAATTGACATGAAGAATAATCAGTTTGCAGCCTTCTTTCTTTATGCTTTCTCCCCTTTTGATCTGGTTCAGTTGGTAAGGCTTAGAAAATGGGTAAAAGACAATCCGAACTTTTTTGAAAGAATATTTAGTTGTTTGGCCACTTTTGAGGAAGCATCAAGCTTAGGAACGCTGGCTTTTAATAATCCAAAATGGGTGTTTCCAGAATTGTATGATCAGGATGGTGTGAAAGTGGAGGCCCTAAAATTAGGTCATCCCTTAATGATTGACTCCGTTGCTAACGATTTTACGTTGGACTCCAATAACAGATTAAGCCTTATTACGGGTTCTAATATGTCTGGGAAAAGCACCTTTTTAAGAACACTGGGATCCAATGTATTGCTCGCTTATGCAGGAGCTCCTGTCTTTGCGGAGCGTTTCAAGCTAAATATTGAAATTACACTTTTCGCCTACATGCGAATTAAAGATTCCTTGGAGCAAAACTCTTCCACATTTAAAGCGGAAATAGATAGGATAAAAATTCTTTTGGAAGCTATGAATAAGGAACCGAAGGCGTTGTTATTGGTGGATGAAATGCTAAGAGGAACCAATTCGGAAGATAAACTTAAAGGTTCTATGGCTTTTCTAGAAAGAGTCATAAAATCTGATTCTTACGCTTTGGTAGCTACCCATGATTTGAGAATGACAGAAATGGCGGATAAATATCCTGATAGTAGCAAGAACTACTTTTTTGAGTATGATGCTAAAGATGGGGAGTTGACGTTTGATTACAAATTAAAGCCAGGAGTCTGTCATAGTTTCAATGCTTCTGAGTTACTTAGAAGCGTTGGTTTGGATGTTTAATCTGAATTTTTAAAGTGCAAAAACTCATAAACCAAATATATCGATTCGATTTCTTGAAGGGAGCAGTATTAACCATTGCTTTGGTGATTCCGCTATACCTCGGAATTACGTTTGACCACTTGACTTACGGGCTTGCTTTTGCTTTAGGGGTATTTTATACTTTCTTACCTAATATTGACGGAGGAACCAGACACAGGATAATTGGAATTTTAACTGCTTTGTTTCTCAGTTTAATTATAACGGCAGGCTGTTATATTACCCGGGCGGTTTCTGAACCTTTGTTTTTCGTATTTTTTGCTTTAAGCCTGTTTTGGGTAAGTATGCTTTCGGTCTATGGCTTTAGAGCTTCCATGGTTGTTTTTTCGTGTCACTTTGCCATGGTCATGAGTTTTTCCTTGTTAAAAACGAATTTGCCTTTAGGCGTACAACTGCTTTTAATTTTCTGCGGAGGTATATGGTATTTGGTTTTAGCCAGTTTGTCGCATTGGGCATTTCAGAATAAAAGTACAGCACAAAGTTTGGCGGAATGTGTGGAAACCACGGCCGATTTTTTGAAAGTTAAATACCAACTACTCTGGAACAAAGCCGATAACCGACTTCTGCTGGAGCAAAAATTGCTCAAACTACAGATTAGCTTGAATGAGCAGCACGAGCTTTTGCGAGTGCTTTTGTATACTAAAAGACAGAACGAGGGACAGTCCAACGAAACCAGTAGGCAGCTTCTTATTTTTCTTGAAATGCTGGATGTTTATGAGTTGGGATTAGCAAAAGACACCGACTCTGCAAGCTTAGAAGATACATTAGGAGAGCAGTTTAGTAAAACGGAAACTTTTAAGTCTTTTTCGGCGAGTACCATTGTTCATTTATATGCTTTGGCAGAAGCTATACGTTCCAATAAGCCTTTGCAGCTAGACACCAATCTTAGTCCTAATAAAGGTTTTTGCGAAGGAAGTATTCATGATTATGTGACTGAAATAGGACTACCGAAAGCACGGCAAGGGGCATTGGTTTTGAGAAATCTATTGGATTATGAAGTTCGTCAAGAAGAGAAGGTCTTTTCTGCTAAACGTGTTTATGCCAATATTCTGGAAGGCTCAGAAAGTCTGCTGAAGAGAAGCGACAGAAAGCTTTTTATTTCAACACAAGACTATAACATAAAGACGCTGAGAGCCAATTTGAATATTAAATCATCGGTTTTTAAACATGCTCTTCGGCTTACGGTGGCCATGTTTGCTGGTTTATTAATAGGAAAAACGCTTCAGCATCAGAATGCGTATTGGGTTTTATTGACTATCTCGGTTATTTTGAGGCCAAACTTTGGACTTACTAAAGCAAGGGCTCTGAATAGAATTTTTGGAACACTGATAGGTGCTTCGGTAGGTGTAGTGGTTCTTTTATTGTTTGATTCTAAGACGGTTTATGGCACACTAGCTATTCCTTCACTTTTTGTTGGTTTTGTTTTTCTTCAAAAAAACTATAAAGTGGCAGCCACCTTCATTACCACGGCTGTTATACTTTTATACGCAATTTTGGTGGATAATGCTTTTAGTATTGTGCAGTATAGGGTTTTAGATACTTTGATTGGTGCTGGAATCTCGTTCTTAGCCATATATCTCCTTTGGCCATCTTGGGAACAGGGAGGCATAAAAATAGCTATTCAGAAAGCGATAGAAGCATCCATGTCTTATATGGAGAATATTGATAGACTTTATCATTCTAAAGAAACGCCTGATACCATTTATAGGCTTTCTAGAAAAAAAGCTTTTCTGGAAAGTGGAAACTTAATGGCGGCATTTCAGCGTCAAACCGAGGAACCTAAGTCTAGGCAAGGTCATCAAGCCCAGCTTTATGCGGTTGTGGTTTTAAATCAAACTTTTTTGACGGCTTTGGCTGCTTTAGGTATTTATATTCAAAACCATGAAACTACGCAGGCCTCTAAAGAATATGAAACCGTGATAAGGCATATTCTAGAGAATTTGAAAGCTGCTTTGGGAACGCTGGTAGGAGAGCAGGTGGAGGTTTTGGAAGATGAGTCAGAACTTACAGAAGCCACTGAGGTTTTAGACAAAAGATTTCTGCAATTGTCCGAAGAACGAGATAAGGAACTAGAAAAGGGCTTTACGCCCATGAGTTCAGACATGAGAAGTAAACTACAAGAAGGTAAGCTTGTTACAGACCACCTCAAATGGCTGCATAGCATTTCGGAAAGTATGAGGCAGACGGTAAAAGGCTTAGACTAGTTCATAAAAGCTCTAATTATTTCTTCTTTGTCGTCGAAATGGCTTTTTACCCCTTTTATGTCTTGGTAGCTTTCGTGGCCTTTGCCTGCCACCAAAATAATGTCACCTTCATTGGAGAGCATCACTGCTGTTTTTATGGCTTCTCTTCTGTCTAAGATAGATAAAACCTTTTTCCTTTTTGTAACACTTACACCTTCCTGCATATCTTTCAAGATATCTTCAGGTTCCTCGTTTCTTGGATTGTCAGATGTTAAAATGACTTTGTCGCTTAGCTCACAGGCAATTTTGGCCATTTGAGGTCTTTTACCTTTATCTCTATTACCGCCGCAGCCTATCACACAAATTACCTGCTGATTGCCATCTTTAAGGTCATTGATGGTTTCCAAAACATTCTTTAAGGCGTCTGGTGTATGAGCGTAGTCTATTATTCCCACTCTTTGATGCGTAGAGTGTACCTGTTCAAATCTTCCTGGAGGAGGTTGTAACTGAGACAACTCCGTTAAAATGGCTTCAGATTCTTCTTCTAATAGAATGGCTGTGCCATAGACCGCAAGAAGATTGTAAGCATTAAATCTACCAATAAGTTTAAACCAAACTTCACGCTCATTGATGGTCATGTTGAGCCCAAATAATCCACAGTCTAATACTTTACCTTTATAGGTGCCAATACCTTTTAATGCATAAGAATATTTTTGAGCAATACTGTTTTGCAGCATAACCTTCCCATTTTTATCATCAGAGTTGGTTAAAGCAAAGGCTGTTTTAGTTAACCTGTCAAAGAAACCTTTTTTGGCGTCAATGTAATTTTTAAAGGTCTCGTGAAAGTCCAGATGGTCTTGGGTAATGTTAGTGAAAACCCCTCCCGTAAAAGTCAATCCTGCTATTCTTTCTAAAACTACTGCATGCGAACTCACCTCCATAAAAACGTGGGTGCAGCCTTTTTTAACCATTAATGCCAACAGTTCATTTATTTTGACAGCGTCTGGTGTAGTATGTGTAGAAGGAATAACCTCATCTTCTATTTGATTCTGTACCGTAGAAAGCAACCCGCAGGTATAACCCAGTTTTCTAAATAAATCAAAAAGTAAGGTGGCTACGGAGGTTTTGCCATTGGTACCAGTGATGCCTACTAATTTAATCTTTGAAGAGGGGTTGTCATAAAAGTTAGAAGCTGCTAATCCCATAGACATCGCAGAGTTTTCTACTTTTATGAACGTAACACCTTCCGTAAGATTCTCAGGTAACTCTTCGCACAAAACGGCTTTTGCTCCCAATTCTATGGCATCTGAAATAAACTCGTGCCCGTTTACTTGCAATCCGGGAACAGCAATAAATAAGGAACCCTCGTTTATTTTACGGCTATCAAATTCAATATTAGAAATTTCAATATCCGTTTTACCGGATACCGTCAATAGGGAAATTTTGTATAAAATGTCGCTTAAAAGCATAGTCGTTTGTATATGAAGTGTACTAGTTCATCCTTAGTTCGGAAAAGCCTTTTTTCTCTAATTTGTAAATTAGAGCTAAAAAGGCGAGACACAAAATTAAATGAACAAGGACAGAATACTGCAATCCAACATATTGAATTTGCGAGTCTATTATAATTATAAGGGCCGCAATGCCCAGATAAAATAGAATTTTGAGTAAATCGTAAGGAACAGTATAGTGTTTTTGCCCATAATAGTAACAGGCAATAACCATTAGAAGAGAACTGATGGCAAAGGTAACGGCACAGCCCATATAACCATATATCGGTATCAAAATGATATTTAACACAATGGTTAGAACCATTCCCCCAAGGGTAATCCAGGTTCCGTAATAGGTTTTATCTGTGAGTTTGTACCAAATTGAAATATTTCCGTATATGCCAATAAATAGATTTGCTAAAAGTAAAATTGGGACAACAATAAGGCCGGAACGATAGGTTTTTCCTATTAATAATCCAATCCAGTCTAAGTTTAAGGAGACCACAATCCATATTACAATACTGGCAATGGTAAACCACTTGGTACTCAATGCAATCATTCGAGGCGAGTTTTTATCACCCATTTTAGAAAAGAAAAAAGGGTCTGCAGCGTAGCGATAAGCCTGAACCACTAAGGTCATGAAAATGGATAATTTATAGACGTTGGCATAAATACTAAAGGCGTCTTCTGTACTGAAACCAGGATAAAAACCTTCTGGAATAAGATCTCTAAACATAAGCCTATCCGCCACTAGGTTGATGGCTCCGGCTAAACCTAAAATTAAAAGAGGATAAGCATAGTTTAAAACCGTCTTAAGCTTTTCCCAATTCAAGACGAACTTGAAACCAACAAACTCTTTCCATAAAAGTAACAGCGTTAGTAAACTAGCCACATAGTTAGCCCAAATAATATAATCAGGACCAATGGCTGGATTATAAAAATAGGCTGCGAAGCCTATTAATTCTGGAAGGAATAGTCCTTGAAGAATATAATTGCAAAACATCAGATAGAAGAAGTTGAGCCCAATGTTTATGGCAATGCCTATTAGCTTAATTTTAACGAATCGTCTGGCTTTATTTTGTGCTCTAAGTTTTACAAAAGCGATAGCACATATAGCATCCACAGCAATAATTATGGCAAGCCAAATCACGAGTCTTTCTTTACCTGGATATCCTAAGGAATCTATGATGGGCGTGGCTCCGAGGATAAAAAGAGTAGAAAGCGTACCGCCTAAAAGAATAATGAAGCTTAGGATAATATTGAAGTATTCAGACTCATTTTCCTTTTTACTGGCGAATCTGAAAAATGCAGTTTCCATACCGAATGTGTAAAGTACGTTAAGGCCAACTACATAGGTGTATAATTGAGCATTGTCGGATAAAATTCTAGGTTGTTCAAAAATACGGGTATGCACCACCACCAAAAGCCAGTTGAGTAACCTTCCTACGATACTGCTTAGACCATAAAGTACAGAATCACCAGCTAATTTTTTAAGGAAAGACATTCTTAAGGTATTGCCACTGCTGGCTTTGAAAATTTTGAAACTGAGGCGGCTATATTACTTGGTTCGTCTCAGAAATAATATGCAATGTTAACATTTATCTTTCATTCTTTTTAAGTCGTATTCTGAGAATGAATGAATTGTTTCAAGTAATTACTCGAATGAATAAGCGAATGAATTAAAAATAATAGGTTTTATGAGGAGAATTAGCGTCCAGTTCTTTCGGTTTTTTCCAAACTATTAATCCATTTATCGTTTTGCTCGATGCTTCCTTGTCAGAACTATTAAGCATACCATGAATTATAATAATACAGGCTTCTTGATTCAGTTGTCTCACTTCAGCCCAACCTTCGTTGAGAATAAATGCTTCTTTTTCATTCCCTCTTTTTTTTAGGATGGATAAAGAACCAGTATTTGCTTCTGAAACAGGAATGTTTTCTTTGAAAGTTACATTCTTAATAGGCTGTTTATACCAGCCTTCTCCATCTAGTCGAAGGCTTATTTTTTCACCATTAGAATTTTCAAATGCTAGATAACAGGAGTTTTCGCTAAGATTTAAACTCGGATTAAAATTTTCCCTTTTATCGAAAACTTGTTGACCATCAACTTGAATCTCAGCCGATATTTGGTCCGCTTGAAGTTTTTGTAGGTTTTCAAATATTTCGGTGTCCCAGTTTTTTTCGGCGTTATTGGAACAGGAAATTAAGAACGTAGCTATAAAAAGCAGGAGTAAATTTTTCATGAACTGACTTTAGATTTTTTAATGATTCGGATGGCGGCATTATTAGCGATTACCAGATAGTGACTTTCTCCATTAATCTTGATTGGAAGGATTTGCCTTATTTGTTCCCTCAAGGTAATTCCTGGAATGTTATGATAGTTACCATTTTTGTCTAGAATTCCTCCAATACCAGCATCGTATCTACCTAGTTGGATATTTGAATCAAAAAAGTTCCCAGCAATTAGATACCCTGAACTCCCTTGTATTCTTGCAACGGCTGATATTGGTGCCACTTGTGCTTTCCAAGGCAGGTTGTCTAATCTATACGACCCATTACCCATATTTAGAAGAATGGCACTTTTGAAGTAATTGGCTTCAAAGACTTTAGCATCCTTTATTTTATCCTGTCCGAAAACATCTCTGAAATCCGCTTTTGCAAAGTCCTTGGCTAGGTTATATTTTTTTCTAATAAAAGGCATTTGTTTTTCAAGCTCCTTTTTATCTGCGAAGATGACTTCCTCCTCCTCTAAGTAATAAGTCAGAATTTGATCTAATCGACCATTTTCGTCTAGGTCTTTCACATACATTCTTACAGGTTTATTTTCAGTAGCCTTTAACCTACTGTTCTCGCCTAGGTTACCGAGAATGAAATCGGTTTTACCGTCATTATTGATATCAGTAGGATAAATGATATTCCACCAACCCTTTTTATCCGTCATTGATTTTTTTATGAATTCGCCATTATTGTTCTCCAGACAAAAAACACCATCCCACTCTAAAACCACAATTAAATCTGGATCATTATCTTGGTCAATATCCATCCATAAGGCATCTTTTACCATCCCTAAATTCTCAAGTACAGGCATATTCTTTATGGTAAAATGGCCTTTACCGTCATTAAGCAATAAATAGGAAGGGGGTATTTTCCCATAGGCCCATGGATAGGTTCTGCTTCCAATAAAAACATCTAGATCACCGTCGTTGTCAAAATCTGCAGCTTTTATACACTGAGCTGTTGTAAAGAGGAGAGGAAAGGCTTGCTGAGATTTCTTAAAAACATTTTGGCCATGATTTAAATAGAGTCGAGGTGAATTGAATTCCGATTTATTCAAGTATTCATTTCCACCAGAAAGGACAATGATATCGTTTAATCCGTCATTATTGGCATCTAATATAATAGCGTCAACATCTTCATAAAGGCTATCATTTGAAATATCTGGGAAGTCAAACTCTTTTAAAATTCCAGTGGAGGTTTGAAACAAAACTTTACTTTTTTCTTTTCTTGAGCCTCCAAAATATAGGTCATCCAAACCGTCTCCATTCAAATCTCCAACAGCTACGGCTGGTCCCTGAGTGCTCATTTTACTAGGGATTAAGGCTTCACGGTCGAATTCATTGAAAGTATTTTCTTGATGAAAAAGTGGCTTGTAAAGCATTTGGTCAGTGACGTCTATGAAAGTTTCTTCTTCTGGTATTTTTAGCCTTAGATAATCAAATTGTGGAAGTCCGGTTTGATATTGTATGGTGATAGATTTCTCTGTTGTCTTTTTTAAAGATTGAAATGAATTGTCGGGCCAGATAACCCAAATAGAGTCTATTGCAGCCTTAGTGGCAAATATTAATGGAGCTTCGGAAGAAGACTGGAAGCCCCTAACAGGAAATTTTTCTTTATAGTATTTTTGGTTGTTGGCATATGCTATAATCTTGGTTCCAATGCCATTTTTATTCTTATCGCTTCCCTTTAATTGAATTTTCAAAGGTTCGTTTGTGGCCGTGCTGCTTATCGTTTTATTTTCATATATAAAGGCTTGGGCATTGATATTGTTGGTAATGATATCCAAGTCACCGTCGTTATCAAGATCTACAGATATTGCACCATTAGAGAAGGAGTCTTTGTTATTGACTATTTGGCGTTTAGCGTCTTGGAAAGAAAGGTCGCCTTTGTTTAAATATAGTTTATTTGGGATTTTAATTTCTGGAATAAGATCTGTTAAAGCTTCGTCAGATTCATCGAATGTTTTCTCTTGAATTCTCTTTTGGATTTCGTCGTTTGAAACAATATTGATATAATCTGTATCATTCATTCTTTTTGCAATACCATTGCTAATGAACAGGTCGGTTTCTCCATCATTATCAAAATCATCAAAAAGACTACTCCAGGACCAGTCTGTTGCCGAGATGTTGCTGGACATACCTATCTCACTAAAAACGCCATTTCCGTTATTGTACTGAAGATTATTTCTAGCAAACTGATAATCGTATCCTTGTTTTAGTTTGAATTCGAAATTATAAAAGGTGTCTTCGCCTTCCGATCTTTTAAGAATTTCATGATTAAAGGGAAGCATGTCTAACGTAACTATTTCGGGAAATATGTCGTGATTGAGGTCTGCAATATCTATACCCATGCTGAAACGACTGGTATGGCTAATCCTCTGGCTTAGTTCATCTATGAAACGTCCGTTTTTTTGATTGATATAGAGGTAGTCGTTCTCATGAAAATCATTGCCTACATATATATCGGGATATCCGTCTAGGTTAACATCAGAAACAGCCAATCCGAGGCCATAACCGAGAGCATTTTGATTAATACCACTTTGGTCGCTTTTTTCAAGATATTTGCCATTAATGTTTTCAAAGAATCGGTCTCCTGCTAATGGATGCTTGGTGTTAAGGAAATTTTCTCTTTTCCCAAATGTGCCGTTCTGGTGAACGGAGTGGTTCACTTGGAAGAAATCTAAATCGCCGTCAAGGTCATAATCAAAAAAGACGGCCTGAGTGCCGAATCCAACCAAGTCAAGACCGTATTCTTTAGATTTTTCTGAGAATATAGGGATACCATTTTGGTCTATTTTCTCACAAATGAATAATAGATTATGACCTTTTAAGACTTCAAAATCTCCAACTTGGCTCACATAGATATCCAATAAACCGTCTTGGTTAATGTCTACAACAGACACTCCCGTGCTCCAACCACCATTATTACTGATCCCAGCTTTATCCGAGATGTTTGCGAATTTAAGGTTGCCTTTATTAAGATACAGTTCATTTTCACCTTGATTGGAGGAGAAAAAGACGTCAATTAGTCCATCGTTATTAAAATCTCCGGCACCTACTCCCGCACCATTGTAGAAATACATATACCTAAATATGTTGAGGTCATTCGTTGGTACAATTTGATTGTTAAAAGTGATGCCTGTTTTTTCACTATCTAGGAGCTCAAAAAGCACAGGCTCTTTTTTGGAATTGCAGCCAAATAAGAGAAAAGAAAGAGAAGCTAATTTAAACCACTTATTCATTCCATAAATAAAATATAGGTTTCTTATTATTCTCAACGGCAACCAAGAAATTATTCTTACCGACAGTAACAAAATTGAGGTCTTTCGCTTCTCCCGTAATATTTAGACCAGAATTAGCCACTACGGAGAAATGATTTTTACCATCATTAAATAATAAAGTGCCTCTATTAGCATCCAAAGTGTTGAACTGAGGTATCATATTCCTTGAGTTTCCTGCCATGATGATATCATCAAAGTTATCACCGTTAATATCTTTGATGCTGATGGCTTTAATGCATGAAAACTGTATCTCAGGGGGTAGTTCAAGCGTATTAAATGTTCCGTCACCATTATTAATAGCTACAATAGACTTTAGATAATTAACTTTTAAGACTTTTGAGTTCTTAAGGGCTTTATTTCCAAAGAGATCTTCAAGAGACCTAGTGGCATAATCTACATGTTTTAGATTGTTACTTTTTAAAGCAGGGAATTGATCCATCATTTCTCTTTTAAGAAAGACGGGGACATCTCTTCCATTAATTGTTTTCGTCATGACTTTATCGGTGGTTCCATTTCCATCAAAGTCATTGACAAACATTTTAATTGGCTTTTCAGGATTTACTTTTAGCGAGAAGTTTTGACCAATATTTCCTATTACCAAGTCTATATCGCCGTCATTATCAAGATCCGAACTGGTTATAGCCCCCCAGAAACCATATAACTTTTCAAGTCCATTTTCTATGCGAAAGAATTTCCCGTTTTGATAGCGATAAGTTCTGGGTTCCATCCAATCTCCTACAACGGTTAACTCATTGGCTTTGTCTCCGTTTATATCTGTCCAAGTGGCGGAGGTCACCATACCCAATGTTTGAAAATCAAGGCTTAATGATTTGGAGACATCGGTGAATTTCCCATTCCCGTTATTTTGATAGACAAAAGATGGTGGAACAGTGCCGTATTGCTTCGGAAAAGACCTACTTCCTATAAATAGATCTAAATCTCCATCTTGGTCATAATCAAAGGGTAGCACCGTAGATGTATTATAAGTGTTACCGGGAATTGCTTTTAAGTCATATTTAAAGTTTCCATTGCCGTCATTAATATAAAGACGGTCTTTTAAGTCTAGAGCATTGATTTCGACCTCATTGCCGCCAGTTCCAAAATAAATGTCGGGATGTCCATCTCCATTAGCGTCAAAAATGGCAACAGAAATGTCTTCAAAAGGTGCAAAAATGGCTAGATCTTTTTGTTCTGTCTTTCGAAAACCTTTTTCGTTTTGTAGGTAAATTTGGCTTGCCTGATTTTTGCTTCCGCAAATAACGATATCCTCTAATTGGTCTCCATTGAGATCGGCAATGGCCATTTTAGGCCCTTCTGCTGACAGTTTAAAAGGGATGTTTTTTTCGTAATAATAATCTTCATATTGGTTTTCCAAATGAGACTCTATTTCAAACGGTACAGGGGTGAAAACATTTCTGCTGGCCTTAGTCTTAGGTTTGCTTTTTGCTGTTTTTACCGAACCGTAGTCTATCATATAAAGACTGTCGGATTTTACTTGATAGAAATTGCTGACGGTGTTGTTTGGCCATATTATTTCAGTGGAATCTATTGCTGTCCAGTCTCCTAAGCCAAATGTTAAGGGGTATTCTGTGCTCGATTGAAACCCTCTACTTGGCATTAATTGTTTGGTAAGTATTTCACCATTATGGTATAGATTAATTACTGCTCCAATGGCAAAGGTATTTTGACCAAATCCTTTAAGTTTATAGGTAATGTAATGATTCTGAGTAGACGAATTGTTCTGAAATATAAATGCGGGCTGATTGACATTATTGACGACTAAATCTAGATCGCCATCATTATCTAGATCGGCGTAAGCGGCACCATTTGAAAAGGAGGGTAAATCGGCTGTCCAATTCTTCTCTTCTTTAAAAACGAGATTGCCTTCATTCTTAAAGAATAGGTTATTGATAGGTTTTTGTGGCATGTGAGCCAAAATATTCTTTATGCTTTCTTTTTTGCCTGAGCTAGCCATGCTTTGAGAAACTTCGTCTGCAAAGAAATCAATAAAGTCTTGGTCAATCACGTCATGTTGAATACCATTAGAAAC
Source organism: Arcticibacterium sp. (assembly GCF_055134445.1). NCBI lineage: Bacteria > Pseudomonadati > Bacteroidota > Cytophagia > Cytophagales > Leadbetterellaceae > Arcticibacterium > Arcticibacterium sp. The sequence continues at coordinate 2,126 of NZ_JBSRVI010000034.1, read as the reverse complement.
ATAAATGTCGGGGTTGCGGTCGTTATCTGCATCAAATATAAGAGCTCCCCAGCTCCAATCACTTGCTTCTAAATTGGCATAATTGGCTATTTCGGAAAACGCCCCCTTTCCATTATTTAGTTGCAGCGTGTTTTGCATGTACTGATGGTAGAAGCCTCTTTGTAACCTAAGGCTATAGGTATAGTGAGAATCAAAGGCTGTTGTGGTTTTTAACCTTTGCTCTTCTTTTGGCAGCATGTCTGTTACAAAAATTTCGGGATAACCATCATTGTTTATGTCTGCCATGTCGGCACCCATTGAAGCAAAAGAAGTATGTCCCATTCTGTTTTCAATGTCCTCTTTAAAGGTACCATTTTTCTGGTTTATGTAGAGGTAGTCTTTTTCGTAAAAATCATTAGAAACATAGATATCCGGGTATTGATCGTTATTTATATCGCCAACGGTTACGCCTAAGCCAAATCCAATGAGGCTACCAAAAATCCCAGCTTCTTCGCTCACATCAACAAACGAAGGTATTAAGACTTGCTCATCATCAAAATGACTGTCGTTTCGTAGCAGTTTATCTCCTCCTCCTTTTAAAAAGTCTTTCACGGGCCAGTTTTCTGCACGGAGGTCTCTGTTGTTGGCATTATTTAGCGTATTAACGGGTATGAAACTGTTGTTTAAGAGATAGACATCAAGATCGCCATCGAGGTCATAATCAAAAAATGCAGCATGGGTAGTATAACCAGAATCGGCAAGTCCATATTCGGAAGCTTTTTCGGTAAAAGTGAGGTCACCATTATTGATGAAAAGGGCATTTTCCTGACCTACTGTTTTTTGGTAACCAGCGTTACAAACATAAATATCTAAAAGGCCATCAGCGTTTATATCTACCATGACCACGCCGGTGCTCCATTGTTTTTCTAAACTCGTCCCTGAGCTCTCTGTGATATCTTGAAATTGAAAATTACCTTGATTGATGTATAATTTATTACTGCCCTGATTTGCTGTAAAATAGATATCAGCTAGACCGTCGTTGTTAATATCACCAATGGCCACACCTCCACCATTGTAGAAGTTGCGATAGTTGAATATATTTTGGTCTTCTGTGTTTATTACATGATTAATAAATGAAATCCCTATCTCATCATTGTTCTTAAGTTCAAATAACGTGTTTTGTTTCTCACTTTTACAGGAGAATAATGCAAGCAGAATGAGGAACGTGGAAAGTGCTTTCAAATTTTTATAAGTCGCTAATGTCTAGATCATTTAGATCTATACGGGGTTGATTGAAGTATATTTTACCTTCAAAGGGTATTTCATTTTGAGGTATTCTAGCGTCTTGTGGCCGAACGAAATAGCCATCTAATTTTAAAATGGCTCTTTCTGTATTAAGTAGCAGCCATTCAAAATTTCCGCGAGACAATATATAACCTTTAAAACTACTACTGTCTCTTTTACCAATAAGCATGTTCCCATAATTGGGATACTCCTCACCGTTATTCGGACTTACATTGAATGTTTTCTTTTCACTTTTAAGCCAATTATTTTTAGCCATTTGTAATTGAATATTTCCACCAAACTGGTCAATAATATTGATATCGCTAAAACCGGTACCTAGATTGATATTCCCCTGAAACTTACTTTCGTGGGAGTAGAATAACTCATCTTTAATCTTGATTGTCACATGAGCTTCTTTAGGTTTTAGTTCTTTATATATCTGATCGGTTACTTGTGCTTCATTTGATGCACAAGAATATAGAATAACCATTGAAGAGAAGAAAATGATAAGCCTTTTCATATAAAAAAAAGGAAGGCTCGATTGCTCGAGCATTCCTTTTAAAATTAGTTAATTCTTAATTAGTATCCTTCGTTTTGCGTCAAGTTTGTATTTGAAGCAATGGCGATGGATGGAATTGGATACAGAACAGTATAAGCTTCAATATTCGTCACCGCTTGATATTGTCTATTGAACTTACCAAATCGAATTTCGTCTGTTCTGGCAATTGCCTCCCAATATAGTTCACGACCTCTTTCACCAAACATTGTATCTGCAGTTAAAGAAGATAGCTTAGATGCCTTACGTATGGTTCTTAGGTCATTTATCATTTTTAATGCAGCTGCATTGTCACCGCTTCTCATTA
>NZ_JBSRVI010000033.1:0-8135 GCF_055134445.1 Arcticibacterium sp. | reverse complement strand
AATAAGGACCGAAAAGCTTGAACCTAGTTTACCCGCTTGGTACCCAATACCTACAGCAGACTGGGTTGGCTCTTGTAGGGCCTGAGTACCAATACCCACATTGAATTTATTGAGGCAAAAAAAGTTTTTCATGGCCTCGTGACCAATGGCAATATTGTCATCGTTGTTTACACCCTGTCCGCTTATGGGGTGATGTGAATAGAGAGCGTTTGTGCCGATTGCAATGTTTCTGTCGGAATAGACACTCCAATAGTTAGCCCCTTTACCTATGGCTATATTGTTAATGGCGTCTTGACCATTTTTCATAGATTCTATGCCTATCACGACATTGCCATTAGAAGTATTTGGGAATGCGGTGTTGATATCGTTCAACATGGCATCCTTACCTAATATTAAATTGTCAGTATTGTTAGAGAAGTTATTGTTGGAAATATGCGTAGAATTAATACTGCTTGGTAATATCGTGACGGAAGTGGTATTGTTTTGCAGGGTATTTACCTGAGCTTTTGAATGGTTACAAAAGCTAGAAAATGCTATCGTAAGAAGAAGTATGATTTTTTTCATAATCTAAGGATGTTGTTTTTAATGAGATACTAGTAAACATTGTTTTTGTAACCTCTTGTAATTTTTTCCTTTTTCTCCATGTTTTTAAACTTAAGGAAGCTACAGTTTTTTGCTGATTATTGACTTTTAAGTAATTAGATTTTTACATTAGCTTGTAGAAACTAACCATTTCTAAAATAAACCGCTTAAAAAATTGACAGACTCAGAAATTGTAAAAAGTATAAAAAAAGGAGGAAGTGCTGAAAATGACGCTATTTCAAGGCTTTATGAGCAGAATAAGGGCGAAATGGTCAGGTTTCTGAATACCTGTAAAAATCAAGAAAGTGCTAAAGAACCAGAAGATATCATTTGGGAAGGGATGGAGGCATTGGTAAATAATATCAAAAATGGAAAATATCAAATACAAGAAGGCATTTACCTGAGGAGCTACTTGAAGTCGATCTTGAAAAACTTATGGTTTAAACATTTAAGCTCTGAAAAGGCAAGAGTTGCAAGGCAACATGTTTATTTTGAAAACCATGACGAAGTCGAAATTGATGTTTCTGAAATCATAGCAGAGAAAGAAGTTTGGGATAAGTACCTCGCTATTTTTGAAAATGTTGGAAAAAATTGCAAAAGGACATTACAAATGGTGTATGGTCTCGGATATGGTATTAAAGAGCTAGCTCAGAAGCTTATTAATGAAGGTCTTTATGAAAACGAACAAGTTGTTAGGAATGCGAAAAGCAAGTGTTTGAAAAAAGTTTCTGAGACGCTCACCAAGTAATCAATAATAAATGGATTTAGAATTAATAGAAGATTATATCTTAAACAGACTTAGTGCTGAGGAGGAGAGGACTGTTCAAGAAAGAATTAAAAATGAATCGGAATTTGCGAAGGCGTATGCTCAACAAAAACTGCTTTCGGAGACGGTCGTAAGATTTAATTCAAGAGAAAATATTAAAGCCATTCATGAGCAGAAAATGCAAGAATGGGGCTCCCACGCTGGTGGCAGGGTTATTGCCTTTAGACCCAAACGCCAGACTTTTAAGGTTTTATACAGATTTGCAGGAGCTGCTGTGGCGGCATGTTTAGTAGCAGTCCTTTATTTAGGGAATGCAGATTTTTATCTGCCAGATGTCACAGCTTTAATAGAAAGAGGAAACACTGACGCGAATAATAGTGGGAATCAGGTTTATCAGGATTATATACTAGCTCAGGGTATGTTGGCGGAAGGGAAATACACAGAAGCCGCTGAAACTTTTGAAGTTTTAAAGAATAATGAAGGTTTAAGAGCCTATTATCAAGATGCCGCTCGTTGGTTTGAGGTGGTAGCTGTTTCAGGAATTGATGAAAAGAAGGCATCTCTACTTTTGGATGATTTAGAATCCCAAGAAGATTTCAAATATCCACTTTCCTTGATGGAGCGATTGAAAATGAAAGTGAGGTTATGGTTTTAGCTATTTTCTAAGTCTCCAGAGTCCTATAGATAGGACTAGTAAAAGAAGAAAACTACCAATTGTCCACCATTTGTATAGTTCCCAAAATGAGCGTTCTAAAGGCTCATTATTTCCAATTAGAATAAAATTTGCCCAGTAGTACGGATGGTCAAACTCTTGACCAATATCCGATGCTCTAAAATCTAATTTGGCTTGTCTAAGTGCAGCAGCTTTATTCCATCCTTTTTTCAAATAGTGATACAGTCGTTCTGAAAGCCAAGCGGTACTTTGGTCGTTCGCTTTCCATAGCGTGGTGATTACTGCTGGGCATCCGGCATAGGCAAAGCCTCTTGCTAAAGACATTAAACCTTCACCTTGCTGTAACTTTCCACCACCTGCTTCACAGGCGGATAAGACTACTAACTGCGTGTTTTTAAGTGATAAATTATAAAGTTCTTCTGTGTATAGTTTATAGTCGGAGCTATCGGGATAAAAAGCTATAAAAGATTTAGCTGGGTCAGTGTCGTCCATTTGAGCATGTGTTGCGAAATGGATTATCCCGTGTTTTTGGTAGTCTTCTAGAAAATGTTTTTTTGTGGCGGTCTTGTTTTGATATATAGTTCCTGAAATTTTTTCAACTTCAAGTTTTGAGAATGGAAGGTGACCCAGTCCTTTACCTCTGAAGGTGCTTGTACTCCAGTTTTGATTGGCATATGGGGCAATGGCCAAAATGGACGCGGCTTTTTCTATTGGGCGAGTATATTGACTATTCTTCCAAATAGTGGCGGAATAATCATAGGAAATAGCATACTTTTCTAAAATACTTTGCTTAGGAGAATCTTCTAGTATGTCGAAGGCAAGCTTATTTAGATCGCCATCTCTGATGATAATTAGCTCCCTAATGTTTCCAAGAGATTGTTCTAGGGGCTTTAATAATAGATCGTAAAGTTTTTGAGCATGCAGGCTACCTGTGTATATTCCGAGACCAGGTTGGTTGTAAACCTGGGAAAGCAAAGGCTCTAGTTCTTTATTGACTTCTGACTTAGATACTCTAAAAGTTTTTATTTTAGTCTGTTTTCCAAAACCTATAATTAAATATTCCTCTACTAAATCGGCTATTTCAATCAAGTATTCCGTAGGTCTTAATACTTCCTGATAAGAACTGAACTGCACACTTTCGCTTTGGCTTTTCTTTTTCCTATTAAGTTGATTTAGGATATGGCTTTGTTTTAATTTTAGATCGTTCTGCTTCTTTAAAAGTATGCTATCATTTGGTGAAATAACTAAAGCTAATTTGTTTTTTTGGAGCTGACTAATTAATTCTTTCTCTTTGAGTGCCAGCTCCGTAAAATCTTTCTTAATCGTCAATTTTTCAAGGTTATCTTGTAGAATACCTCCTTTATAGGAATCTGCCAAAGTGAAGAGGACCCTAGGGTTTCCATTCTTTTTTAAAATCCTTAAGCCGTTTAATAAATATGGGTTGCTTAGCTGGTTTAGGTATGCTTTGCTTTGGTCATAGGGTAAGTATTCGCGAGCGAGCTTAGCAAGGACAGAAATAGCAAGATAGATGTCTTCCGTATTCTTGTTTTGAACTAAAGCATTTTCTGCTTTATGATAAAGCAGCTTAAGGGCTAGAATGTAGTCAAGGGTTTGTTCCGGGCTTTTAGCGTTATATCTAACTAATGCTAAAGCCTTATCAATACTTTTTTCGGCTTCGTTTAGGTTTCCTTCTTTTGTGTAAATAAAAGAAAGCAGCTCGTTGGCTTTGGCTTTTTCTATAATGAAGGCAGTTTCATTTAAAATTTTTGACAAAGTGTTTTTGGCAATGTTTAATTGATTCTCTTCAATTTCTAAATGAGCTTTTTGAAGTAAGAATCGAAGGTATACTTCTTTTGAAATGCTTTCTTTTCCCTTATAGTGAGTATCAGTAAAAAGAAGGTTAGCTTTGTTTATGTGCAATTTGGCCTCTTCAAACTTATTTTCTCTACTATTTAAGATTGACAAGGCTGTATGAATGTCGGCTTTGTCAGATTGATAATGAGCGTACTTTAGAGCTTCGCTATAAAGTTCTTTAGCCAGTTGGAAGTTATCTGTTGTATTGTGAAAATTAGCTTCATTTCTTAAACCTTTTACCAGAAAGTTCTTGGTCTCATAGACCTTAGAGAATTCAGTGGCCTTTTTAAAGTAAACTTTTGCGTTTTCCAGGTCACCTATTTGATGATAGAATGAAGCTTGATTGCTAAAGTTGGCATAGTGGTATAAGAATAAGTTAGGGTTTTTTATTAAATCAGGATTTGCGAATAGGAGGGAGTCTATAGAGAAAAAGACTTGGCTTGATTTATAAAGTAAACCGGCTTTATGGTACATGAAGGCAAGTGATTGGAATAGCTTTATTTTTGAACTATCGCAATCTGCCTTGCTGTTATTCTGAATTCCTTTGTAAAGGATGTTTTCGGCCAGTTGGTAAGCTCCTAAATCAACCAACAAGGCACCTTGGTAAAGCAAAGCTTCTGAAGCCCCACAATAGTTTTTTTCTTTTAAAAAACCGCTATAAGCTTCGCGATACTTTGCCATGGCCGCAAGGGTATCTGCTGTATTATTGGCATAAATACGATAACCCTCTTTTAGGAGGGTATTTGGACTCGGCGTTTTTTGTGCAAACGCCGAGTAACCAATTAAGTTTAATAAAATAATTATAAATCGCATTATTATGGTCCAGGGACTATCATATTAGGAGGCCCAGCTGTTCCGGGGTCCTGAATACCACCTCCAAAACAAGGTTTGTCGTCAAGGTGGTCGTTAATATTGTCAAAATAGTATTTTGCTCTTTGGTCAGGATCTTCAAGAAGTTTTTCAGAAGAGCGTTTAATAATTAAGGCAGTTCGGTAGGTTGTATTATCGCCTTCAAGTTGAAAGTAAATGTAATTTAAACTACCTAATGGGGTATCTTCAGATTCAGATAAAACAATGGCCCCTTCGCTATCTAAAATTAGGTTTTTGTCATTTGTCCATACTTTTTGAATGTTGTTTTTGTTTAAAGTTGGTTTAACTAGCTCTCTTAAATTATACACTTTGCTCGGTAAGCCTTCATAAAACAATCCTTCGCTATAATTTTCTATGACTTTAGGCATTACAAACTTTATAAAAGATTTGTCGTCAGTTTTACCTTGTTCTGCTTCTACAGTTCCTTTTGGAGTGACTTCATAGACACTTGGCTCTATGGTCTTGTATGTGTCTTTATCAAAGCTAAAATCATTGTAAATCGTTGTGTTACTTTCTTTTATGTCTTTGTAAATAAGACAGCACTCCATCGTTTTATAACGATCAGGTAGTCCGTCTTTGTAAGTATAGTAGGTCTCATAACCATCGGAGTCTTTTATGATGATGGTATTTATTTTGTTATTATAATCGCAGCCAAACTTTTCAATACCACAAATAGATAAGCCTGCATTAGGTATGTAATTGGATGTTGAATTATCACATATTTGCCTACAATTTTCACTATCATAGCTAACATTTGCCCAAGTTACTTGTGCAAATGAAAAGGTAGTGTTCTCGGGCATAACACACTTTTTCTTACACATAAGCATTGAAACGGAAAGTGTAAGAAGTAAAATGGCGTTTAAGATTACTTTTCTCATTTTGAAATTTTGGTTTGTTATGCGTTAATACTTTTGGGGCAGGGTTTTGTAACCATTGGACTTTGTAAATTATAAAGAAAGCAGAAAAAAAGGTAAAGCTTTTGTTCATTAGTTGGTAATTACTAGGACTATCCTATTCACACGCTTCGGGAGGAGTACTATAATGAAATTCTACATGGTGAAAGGCTCCTGGGTTTGACGTATTATTGACATGTACTCTGTATTTCCCATCTAGCAGTAAATTACTTCCTGAGATAATAAAACTGTGAGGAAAAGAGGCCATGGCTAAATTTTGAGTAAGAACATTTTGCCAAGTTGAACCTTCATAGTATTCGAGGTTATATACCCAGTTTGCAACACCAGTACCAGCATTATTAGATTCCATTTTTATTAAAATGCCAGAACCCACCGTAAATGGAGCATTTATATTTATTAGCACAGGGTAAGCGTTAGTTTGACCATAATAATAGAATGCGTAATAAATTTCCTTTAGGCAAGAGTAAGACTTCTCTCCGCAAGTTTCAATGGTTTTGATTCTCCAGGTGTAAGTTTGATTGATGTTAAAAGTATTGCTAGCCAAACTATTATTACTATAAGAAAAGGTGGTGTTTGGGAATGATTGATAATCTATCCACGGACCATTGTTTGTAGAATATTGAAGTATAAACTGCGAAACTATAGACGGTTTCGGGTGAAACCAATTAAATAAAACTGTTTGAGAGCTTCCATTGAAGCTCATAATTGCGTTTACTAAACCCGGCTTATATATAGATTCTGTTTTGATTTTTTGCCACTCGCATCCGTCATAAACCACAAGTGAATTTACGGTACAATTAAAAGCGGTGGAGCCTTCTCTTAATCCATCACTCGGAGTAAGTGAATTCATAGTAAAATCACTTATTACTGGAAAATTAACTATTTCTGGAAGTATAATGCCACTTAATGTTTCACAGCTTATACAGCTTCCTGTTAAATGAATGGTAGAGGTGTAAATACCCGTAGGGTCAATATGTCCATAGCTGAAACACCAAGAATCCCATTTCTCCCAAGTGGTGTCACATGGAGGCTCAGGGTCGGCGTTAGTGCCAACAGACCTATAGAAAACAATGTAATTACCATAAATGTCTCGAGCTTCAATATTCCACTGTCCATTTCTTCTCATGATATATGCTTCTATGTTTGAGGAATATCCGGGCATACTGATAGTAGCCGTGTAAATGGAAGTGCCTGCATCATAAAGTTCATAGGGACTATAAATGGGAGTGGGGCCGATACAAAGATATTCGTCCAAAGAGGCATTATAGGACAAAGGATTATAGGTGACATTTAGGTATGTCTCACTGGCACCAGAAATGGTGACCTGTGCAAAACTGCAGATGGAAACCAATAGGAGTAGGATAGTTTTTTTCATGTTCTAATTAGTATTTATTTTGATTATTTAGAGAATTCAAAATCTCCATTGTTTAAGTCTAACTATTTTCAGAAAATCGTTTCCAACCTCTTCTTGAGAACTTTAACTTTTTGCCATCTTCTAGCTTGACTTCCATATCATTCTGTAGTTCGGCGAATTGCATGTTTACCACATGCTTTCTGCTAATTCTAACAAAGTCACCATGCTCGCTTAAGCAAGTCATTACTTTTTGCATGGTGGTCGAAAGTACATTGTACTTTCCGTTGGCGGTATAAACGTTGGTGTAATTTACATCAGCTTCTAAGTGTGTGATATTGTTTGGTAGCAGGAAAGTCCGGGCTCCTAGCATTACAACTTCATTTGGGATTTCTTGATTAATTTTCATTGGATTTTTTCATGTTTTATACATACCTATCCAAAACCACAGTTTTTTTGTAACCTTTTCGTTTGAAAATTTTCAAAATTCTTCAAGAAATAATTTGATAAACTAAGCCAGAAAGGAGTAATTCCTTAACAAAAATTGTTTAGCATTATTAAAAAAAACAAAGCGACATATCTTTCGAATTGTCGCTTTGTTATAAATAAAAATAAGCTATTGTTTAGTTATGAATGACAAACCATTTAGTACCGTTTGAGATTAACTGAGTGCTTGAGGTGGGGACTACCGCATACGTTGTTGTTTGAATTGTAGCGTCAATCTGTATGCCACTAGGTACTGTTGATATATTGATGTTTTGTGTGTTATAATTTAGTATATGGTATATCCTGCCAGAACAGGTCGTGGGGTCTGGCAAAGTCATAGTTCTAGTCACTGTACCTGTCACTATTACATATCTATGGATTTGATTTAAAGCTAGATCTGAAGAAGTAGTGGTCACGGAATGGGCATTTGACCCTGTCATATGAACTGATGAGCTTGGAGAACTATTGTTAATCCCAACTTTATTAAATCCAGTTGAATTCATTGAAAGGAATTGAGCACCTGATGTGTTAACATTTAATCCATCCGCTATCTGTGAAATTTTATACCCATTGTCAAACGTTATATTTGCATTTTCAGGTAAAATGACATCCTCTTTAGAACCTTGAACCATTATCCAC